>DATNPC010000375.1:0-18446 GCA_036703375.1 Allocoleopsis sp. | reverse complement strand
ATGTTCTGGTCGCAGGAGCGTGCCATCATTGCGACAACTTCCTATGTAGCGTACAACCGCTTGCTCAGACGAAGCGTCCTCTTTTACTTCAACTAGTTCTAACTCAAACAAGCGATCGCGTAAATTGACCTGTTTTTTCTTCCCAGACTTTGTCGTCTGCTCCCACTCAATTACATCACACCGTTTAACTGCCTCGACCCAATCCTTCCACTGGTGAGCAGACGTATCCTGTAAAGGGGTAAGGCTTTGCGCCTTTGCCACTGTAATCAAATATTGAGCTCGTTCCAACGATTGAGTGGCAGAAGGGGCTGCTAAATCGACCTCTTCCACTCGATACACCGGAATATCTGAAGGTAGTTGACCTGCTAGTCGTTCCTTGAACTCCTCAACCTCCATCTGGCGAGTGAGTTCAAAATCAACAATTTCGCCTGCACTGGTTGCTCCCAAGGGTAGAGCATTCGCGATCATAATTCGAGGCATTGGATGATAACCGCCCGTGTAAGCAATGGGCAGCGATGCCCGTCTTACAGCTCTGTCATACAATCGTACTAAATCCAGATGACTGACTAACGCCATATCACCGAGCTTGCCAAACCAAACTCGCATCCGTTGGACTTTTTCAGTATTGGGTCTAAAATGACCTGCAAATTTCGGGATTGCAGGTGGTTCGATTACGATGTTGTGGCCAAAATCTACACCACAAACGCCACAGTGAGAACAGCCGTCAAACGAGCAGTCTGGGACTGTTGCGGCTTCTAATGCCCGTTGTAAGTCAGCAATCAGCCAGTTTTTATCAATTCCCGTATCGATATGATCCCAAGGCAAGGGAGCATTGAGGGAATTGTCGATTGTGGATTCTGACTCCTGACTCCTGACTCCTGACTCCTGAAAAACATTCCATTCGCCGTTTTCCACTTGACGATACTTCCAAGTCAGGTCAGATTCTGCGATCGCTTTTTCCCATGCCGCAAATGCTCGATCCAAACTATCAAACCACGAATCCATTCCTGCACCGAGTTCCCAAGCACGGCGCACTACCGAAGACAACCGCCTGTCACCGCGTCCAATAAAGTCTTCCATTGCCGAAATCCGGACATCGGTAAAATTTGCCTTAACGCCCTTGAGGCGACGGAATTCACTCCGCAGCAACTCTTGTTTGCGAACAAATTCTGCCGTCGAAACCGAGTGCCACTGAAACGGGGTATGAGGCTTCGGCGTAAAGTTAGAAATCGTGATGTTAAAGTTGAGTGGTCTTCTCCGGGGGGCGCGGCACTCCTGCTGCAACCAGCGTACCGTTTCAGCGATGCCTAACACATCGACATCGGTTTCTCCAGGCAAGCCAATCATAAAGTAGAGCTTAATCTTATCCCAACCCTGTTCAAACGCTGTTTTAACACCTCTGAGCAGTTCTTCGTTGGTTAAGCCCTTATTGACGATATCTCGCATCCGTTGCGTTCCCGCTTCTGGGGCAAAGGTTAAGCCACCTTGTCGCGTACCGCCAATGATATTGGCAATGTTGTCATCAAATCGGTCTACGCGCTGACTGGGTAAGGAGAGGGAAATATTTTCATCCTTGAGGCGATTTTTAATTTCCATGCCGACGGCAGGCAGCGCCAGATAGTCGGAACAACTTAAGGACAATAGGGAAAATTCGTTATGTCCTGTTGCTCTCATCCCCTGCTCGATCGCTTCTATGACATCATCGGGGGCAACATCCCGTGCCGGACGAGTCAGCATTCCCGGTTGGCAGAAGCGACAACCGCGAGTACAACCCCTACGAATTTCTACAATTAAGCGATCGTGTACTGTTTGGACGTAGGGGACTAGACCAATGGAGTAAGCGGGTATTGGCGTTGCCACCCGTCGCAGAATCCGCTTTGGTACATCCAGGCGATTCGGGTGAACCGAGCCATTCTCTGCCATATCGTAAAATCGAGGCACATAGACGCCTGGAATTTGGGCTAAATCGAGCAGTAAGTCTTCTCGACTTAACTGCGCTGCCTTGCCCTCTTCCAGTACTAAGCCAATCTCTGGCAGCAGTTCTTCCCCATCTCCTAAAGCGATAAAGTCAAAGAAATCGGCGTAGGGTTCGGGATTGGAGGTTGCGGTTTGTCCCCCGGCAAAAATTAAGGGAATGTCTGTGATATCCCTGCCAGCTCGTTCTTTCCAGGTAAGGGGAATTCCAGCCAAATCCAACATCTCCAAGATATTGGTGGCTCCCAGTTCGTAGCTGAGGCTAAAGCCTAAAATATCAAAGTCGGTTAGCGATCGCCGATTTTCAACAGCGAATAGAGGGGTCTTCGTTTCTCGGAGTTTTACGGTTAAGTCCGGTGCGGGTAGGTAGGCGCGATCGCACAGTTGTCTGGGCTGGGCATTCAAAATGTTGTAGAGAATAATATGCCCCAAGTTAGACGCGCCAACTTCGTAGACTTCTGGATAGGTCAGCACCCAACGTACCTGTGCGGCATCCCACGGTTTGCGTACCGCCCCCAACTCGTTACCCAGGTAACGGGCTGGCCCAGAAATGTCTTTGGTCAGTATTTCTTCGACGGTGATCGCCATGATAATCTTCCCTGCTAGCTATTAAGTAGCTTAGCGAACCCTCAGCACCCATTCAGCTTCACTGGAGTTTTTTAGGGCGAACACCGTCGCCTGAGGGATGGGGAGTGTCCTTCAACCAAGGCAATCGCTTTCTTCGTAGCGATCTAGGACAAATCGATGATAGTCTTCGGAAAAATCCTACGCGATGAGCCACATCGCGTGCGTAGCCGAGCTAGATATTGTTTTGCTAACTTGACTTCAAGCCGCTACGCCCATGCTCGCTTCGAGGGTGCTGACAAACGCATCGCAGCTATCAAAAATCTCAAACGCACTATCTAACTGGGTTAGCTCAAAAATTATACGAATTGAAGGGGCTACTGAGCAGAGGCTAAAGCGCCGCTTCAGAGTTTGAGCCAGACTCAGTGCTGAAACTAACGCCATCAATCCGGCACTGTCGAGAGACTCGATCTGATTCATATCAACCAGCACCACCGAACTTTGCTCTGATGCAACAGCTTTCGTTAACTGATGTTGAAACTCAGCCGCATTTGAAGCATTAATGTAGCCGGAAGGTTGGATAATGGTCAATTCTGAACTCAACAACGCATTTGCCATCGTTTAATCCTCACGTCTGAATCGTAGAAAAACTCAATCGAGAATGTTATCGACGATAGTCTGGAACTTCTCTCTTCAGCTACTCCCTTTGGGAAAGTTTGCGAAATCTTCATCCAAAAGTTCTACTTTGTTAAATTTTTCGTTAAAACTTTATCCTAAAAAGTGCTGATGTATACTGAATTACTTCCAGAATAAGGCTTAAATGCTGAATTGGAAAAAAGTGAAACAAAATTAAGCTATTTATAGTACTAATAAATTAACAAATTAACAAGCCTTTACTGGCGAAAATTGTCTCACATGTCTGACAGTTTTTGGTAACAGTATTACTCCTTAGAGAGAAAGTAGTACCCGATCGCTAGACCAGTAGATATGAAAAGGCTGAATGAAAAGAATTCTACGCCTTAAGATAGAGGTATAACACTCTGTACGATACGGTATAACGCTTCAACAGTACCTAGCTAGCTCATAGTACATCGCTGACAAAGTTGAAAATTAGAATAACTTTTTCAGGAGTAACAGTGATTTAGATCACTTGAGAAAGGAGATATGCATCACTCTAGAGCGTTAGAATTGGGTCGAAAATTGCTAAGTACGGAGTTCTAAGCGTAATGAAGAGTGAACAGTACATACGTTATTCGTCAACTGGTAGAAAAAGCCCTTTATATTAGGAAACTAACGCCTGATATAGAGAATGCGATCAACTATGAACTGACTAGAATGGGTCACATCTCAGATGTGGATTATGAAGCTCTTGAATTATTAATGTCGGAGATGGATGCTGGACGAGTTCAGTTAGTTCCTAGCATCTAACTAAAGGTAGAGAATGAACTCTCAGGAATTAAAAACGGTTCTCGCTCCATAGCTCGCATCGCCTCACACGTTCCAGGCGATCGCGTAGTCCGCTAGGTGAGAAGACACCTTTAGACGATTGCTTGTGTACGCTCGTTCAGTAAAATTATCTCTACTTCTGTCAGGGAGCTCGTAATGAAGTGGTACCTTGCAAAACCCGGTCGCCAATTGGCGACCGGGTTTTGGCAATCGGGTTTTGCAGGTACTCATGAAGTCTACTCAACACCAGTCTGCCCGTAACAGAGGATTTTAGCCTTAAATTGACACTAATCGGTATGTGCATTTCCCTAACGCGTGGTCTATTCAACTGCTCACTGCTCGCTGGTGAGCGATCGCGGTTAACTTATGGGTCAGGACGATCTAAGCTAAAAAAGGAGGGTTTAAGCCTGTCAATTATGCAGATGCAATGCGTGTTAGCTGACTAGCCGCAATCAAAGCGAGGTCGTCGGTAATCCCAAGCTAACGACCGGTGACCACAACAGACTACTAATCACCAATGACTAATTACGAAATTGAAAGCCGCGAATGGTGGGTGCAACGGTGGATCGATTTGCTCAACTCCTATCGCTTTAAAAAGCGTTTAGAACGAGCTCGTAACTACGCAAAAGAAGGTAATGTCCTCAGGATTGAGTTTAAAGGCCCAGAGGTGTTGGCCCAAGTACAGGGGACTGCGCCCGAACCCTATGAAGTTTCTCTCTCGATTGACCCTTTTACGGAGGAGGACTGGAATTATATAGTGGAAACAATGGCTCAAGAAGCGATTTACTCCGCCCAGTTGCTAGCTGGTGAGATGCCCCACAATATCGAGAAAGTCTTCACTAGTAACGGGTTGAGCTTATTTCCTTTTACTCTATCGGATATTCATTCGCGCTGTAGCTGTCCCGATCCACAAAATCCCTGTAAGCATATTGGAGCAGTTTACTACCAATTAGGCGATCGCTTTAGCGAAGACCCCTTTGTCTTATTCCAGTTGCGGGGACGTACCAAAGCACAAATTCTCCAGGACTTGCGTAGGCTGCGGAGTACAACGGCACAGGAAGACAAGAGTGCACAAGTCCAGGAGCGAGAAAGTCGCAACGCTCGCAAGCAGGAGAGTAGTGCAGAAACTCCAAACCCGGAATCCCAACTCCAAGAGGCAAAAACTCCTCTCAAAATAGAGCAATTTTGGCAATACTACGAGCCGTTAGATTCTTCGCTCGTTGTCATTACACCACCACCGGATAGTCGTACAGTTCTAGATGTTTTAGGAGCAATTCCTTTAGCATCTGCTGATGCTAAAGCTGTGATGGAGTACTTAGATGGAGCTTATAACACAGTGAGTCAACAGGCGATGATGTCAGCCCTCAAACGAGACTAGAAATTCAATCAATATTTTGTGCGTATTAGCTTAGTTCCAGAGATTAAACATGAGGGACAATCCGAGCTTTTACCTGAACTTTGCTTAACTCTCGCACGAGGCGCTGTGCTTGTTGTTTATAAAGAGGCGATCGCAATGTTCCCGGTAAGTTGTGCATTAAGGTTCTCGCTGTAGTGAGGTCGCATCCGGAAATCCGCGCGATCGCAATTGCACCCTCAAAAATTGCCTCCGATGTCAAGGCTCGGTCAATATTGACCTGCCACCGTTTCGGTGCAATGCTTTCTACCCCCTCTTCAATCCGCCGCAAACCGTGGCTCGTTGCCAAAACGACCATGCGATCGCCAACACCTAAACGAATATCATCTGAAGGCATGAGGTCGGGTGTCTCTTCGCCTTTCTGGTAGAGAACTGGCATTACCCCATACCCATAAGCCACTTCTGCCAACAACAAGCCATTCAGGGTATCGCCAGCTTCAATCTGGTATTCCGTTACCAAGACGGTTTGGTCATTCAGGCGAAATAGGCTTTCAATTTTTTCCCCAAACGCTGCTCCTGCAAACGCCTCAGCCGCCAGTGCATAAGCACAAAGCACCTGCGCCTCAGGCAATAACTGCGCCAAATTCTTGCTCAAGCCCTGCTCAAACGTTCGGATCACTAAGCCACCCCTGGGATTTGCCGCATGCGCCATTAACCCGACTTCCAGATTGAGCATCTCATCATCAGTTGCCACTAGAACGCTTTTTGCGGTAGGTAAATTCGCAGCTTTCAATGCTTCTGCAAAATTACCAGTAATCACGGGTAATTCGGGTAACACATTAGAGTCAAGCTCTGTATTGGTAATACCTACCACCAACTGCTTAAATTCTTGCAACATCGCCGCCACTTGCTGACCCAATCGACCTAATCCAATTACAACGACATGGTCTTGTTGCGGTACGGGGGGGCGGCGCTTCAAAAACTCGAATCGAGAGCTTAACAGCATCTCTGTGAGCAGTCCGTACAACACTCCCACAAACGCAGTACCGGCCAAAGCCAATCCTAAGCTAATGAGTCGCAACCACCAAGGGACGGGAACTGAGATGTTGAATCCGCCAAAGATATCTCCAAATCCTCCTAACAACAAAATTGCTGTTGTATAAAAGGCATTGGACAAGCTCATGTCGGGATAGTTCAACTTATACAAAAACGTTCCAGACAGCCACAACGTCAAGACCATCAGACCGCAAGCTACTGCCACCCGACGCAGTTGTTGTTGGGAAGTAAATTGCCAAAATTGAATGAGTTGTCGCTTGAGGGTTTGCCAATTGAGATCTTGAACGATCTCTTGGCACAAATCGCGCCAGTCTTGCTTCGTCGCGGTGACGGATTGTTCGGAACGCCGAGACAATCTCTGAACTACCTCAACGTAAACGAGAGTGTCTCCCACTTGAATGGGTGCTTCTGGCTCCCACTGATGAAACTTAACACGTCCTTGGGATAGGTAAGTGGTGTGGCTGAGCACCCGACGCCAGCGGCTGGTGACCTCATGTACTAAGCGTCTACACAGTGGGTCACCAGGTCGGACTTGACGCTTCACAACGCGCAAATGCTGACCTTCTAAGCTGAAAAATCCTAAGGTCTCAGTTCCTAAGGTAGCGAGGGCAAATGTAGTCACAGGTAGCTGAGTTGGCTCGAACCATACCAGATTGCCGAGATGTTTACTCAATAGTTCATTGAGATTTTCTTTGGCAGAACGAACTACTAAACGAGCGTGGGGATTTAACAGCCTTGCGGCGAAGGCGGCTTCAGTATTGACGCGCTCGCTGTGGGTGACTAAAAGAACAGCTCGACATTCCCGAATCCTGGCTTGTTCTAACACACTCTCTTGGCGGCAATCCCCAACAATTAGCTCGTCTAACAGATTGGGTATGTCGGGAATTTCCCAACTTCTCGGCCGTTCCTGCTCGATCGCGATAATCCTAACTCCAAATCCTTTGAGGGCTACAACACACTGCTGACCCAAACTACCAAGCCCGCAGACTAAAAATTGGTTTAGTCTTTTCTGAGAACCATTAGTTACCTGAGAAGAATTTGCGATCGACTGCGTCTTTATCGCCATCTGTGCAGAATTTTACCCCTGATTATAGGCGAGCCTTCTATAGTGTAGGCTGTGGGGTGTCACCCCAAATTGTGCTATTTTCTCTCTCCGCTTTCAGACTCTTAATTGCACCGGCATGACCAGATAAATCATCTTGCGACCCCCTAAGGGAGTCAGAATCACAGGACTATTGGCTGTATTGATCTGGAGCTGAATGTCAGAGGTAGGGAGCGCTTTTAATCCATCAATTAAATACTTAACGTTAAAGGCAATGTCGATACTGTCACCCGATATTTCGGCTGACATCGATTCCTGACCACTCCCCACATCCTGAGCTTCTACTGATAGAGCAATCTTTTGGTCAAGGCTGTCAATGCTGAACTTAACAACATTATTCTTTTGATCGGCTAAGACGGCAATGCGCTCTACAGCACTGAGTAATTGACGCCGCTCAATCGTAATTTGACGCTGAAATTGAGCTGGAATGAGTTGGCGATATGCAGGGTATTGTCCTTCTAAAGTGCGTGTTGTCAAGCGATGATCGGCTGATTGGACGATAATCTGACCTTGCTCAAAGTGCAACGCTACGGTATCGGCCGGTTGACGCATCGCCAGCATGCGCTCTAGCTCCCGTAGTGCTCTCGCTGGTAGAGTTACTTCTAGCCCTGAGGTTGTACCTGATGATTTTCCAGCTTCCTCCGAGGGCTGTGCTTCATCCTCATCCGTGGGCTTTTGATTGGTTGTCTGCACAACCGCTAATCGGTGCCCATCGGTAGCTGCAAATTCCAAGCTATCGTCCTGCATGGTCAAGTGAACCCCAGTTAGTACCTGCTTGGTTTCATCCGCACTGGTGGCAAACAACGAACCTCGTAATCCTTCAAATAACGCTTCGACTGGCAGATGAATCGCTACTCCTGCTTCTACCTGAGGTAGCTCGGGAAACTCTTCAGAATCCATCGCTCGGACTTGATAACGACCGGAGGCAGAGGTTAAGGTCACAATCGAGCTATCACTTGCTGCTCCTGCGGTAGAAGAGGTTCCGTTATCCTCTTCCGCCTTAGCACTTCTGGTTCTCGAACCTGTGGTGTCTGCCAATTTATCCTCCAGGGTGATTTCTCCCTCTGGCAGACGCGAAACGATATCGTTAAGAAGTTTGGCGGGTATGGCGATTTCACCGCCCTCTTCTACTTGAGCCGCAAAGCTAGTTTGTATGCCGAGGCTGAGATCGAATGCGGTTAAGCGTACTTGCTGAGTTTCCGTATCTGCTGCTAACAAGACATTACCGAGTACGGGATGAGTAGGACGAGAGGGAACCGCACGGCTGACCAATGAGAGGTTAGTATTGAGGTCGCTTTGAGTACAAACCAGCTTCATAAGAATTTGAATAGATAGATTGATTTATGGTGTAGTGGCGATCGCTTTTGTTTTGCCACTTGCTCTGTCTGAGTTCATTCTCAAGAGCTTTACCAGAATAGTTCTGGGATTGCTTCAGGTCAATGTCTTGATTTTTTGGCACTGTTTAAGGGTCTGCACGCATCTGATGAGAAACTTTTAGAAATTGACTGAACGCGGTGAGGGAGAGTCAACTTCGGGTCATCAGTTGTGTGTTTTCCAGAAAGAAAAGCTTGTGGAAAATGTGGAAAAGTCGCTCACCTCTATTGAATTTCCAAGGGTTTTAAGATTTCCTAATTGTGGAAAGCCTGTGGAAAAACTAAATAGTCTTTCCAACTAGTATTTTTACTCAGGATGAACCTACCAGTATCGACTGAGTTATGCTTGATTTCGACCTAGAGGACTTTACAGGAAATTTCTGTCTTCGATAGTGGCTTGCGCTTTTGAGAAAGAGTATTTTAGTGTACCTCATCAGTGATGGGTCTTGAAGACCTGTTGCTGAGAGATGAACGTTTTATGCTTGGCTTTGAGTTCTGCTCGTGAGATTGATGCGATCGCTGAGCTGACGCAAGGTCTGATCTAAGGCTGCATCGCTTTCTCGCAGCTGCGTAATTTTATCACAACTGTACATCACGGTCGTATGGTCTTTGCCACCAAACTCCTCACCGATTCTCGGTAAACTCAAGTCCGTATGCTGCCGCATCAAATACATCCCAATTTGCCTAGACCAACTAATCTCTCGGCGTCGGGAATTCCCTTTTAAATCGTCAATCGAGACATTGAAGGCATCGGCTATCGTCATCAAAATAGTCTCTGGGGAAGCCTGTACCTTCTGCGCCCCTGGATTGAGAATTGGTGCAATATTTTCCACCGTCATCGGCAACCCAGAAATCGAAATGTACGCCACCGCCCGAATCAATGCTCCCTCTAGCTCGCGAATATTAGAAGTGTAGTGAGTCGCGATGTATTCGATTACCGCTCGCGGCAGGCGAATATTTTCGTACTCAGCTTTTTTCTGTAAGATTGCCATCCGCGTTTCCAAGTCTGGTGGCTGAATATCCGCAATCAACCCCATCGAAAAGCGGGAACAAAGACGTTCTTGCAAGCGAGTAATTTGGTTCGGAGGACGATCTGAGGCCAAGACAATCTGCTTACCCGCTTCGTGCAAGGTATTGAAGGTGTGGAAAAACTCTTCCTGAGTATATTCCTTGCCCTCAATAAACTGAATATCGTCTACCAACAGCACATCTGCCGCCCGATAATGCTCCCGGAAACTCTGCATGCTATCTTTGCGAATGGCTGCAATCAAGTCATTGGTAAACTGCTCGGTGGAGACATAGAAAATTTTTGAATCAGCAGCTTTCTCCAAACGAAAGTGACCGATCGCTTGCATCAAGTGAGTTTTGCCTAAACCAACCCCTCCACACAGAAACAGAGGGTTAAACTCACGCCCTGGGGATTCCGCAACAGCTAGAGACGCGGCATGCGCCATACGGTTATTGGAACCAACCACGAAGCGAGAGAAAACGTACTTATGATTTAACTCCGGTGCTTTCGGGTGGTGGCTGGGTTTATTTTCTGACGTGCTTGGCACTACAGGAAGCGACCAAGAGGCATCTGGATCGTCAGGACTAGAAGATTCGTCTCCCGTTGCTAGCGTGAGGTGAATGTCTACAGGCCGACCTAAAATATCTTGCACCACATCTGCGATCGTCTTGATGTAGTACTTCTGCAACCAATTTCTGGCAAAAGGATTCGGAGTGCAAATAACCAAGCAGTTATTTTCCAACTGCTGGACACTTGCAGTTTTAATCCAGGTTTCAAATGTAGGTCGGCTCAGTTGTAGCTGTAGACGCTCTAAAACCTGGCTCCACAGAGTTTCTGGGGAAGATTCCACGGCTTTTCCTCTTGCATAATCTAGACATTATCCCCTCAGTGAGGAGTGATGGCGAGTAGTTGCCCAATAGGATTGGCAGTATCAGTCTGCTGGAGCGCGACTATCCATCAGATGACCCTTCTTGATCATCGAACAGGGCAAAAGCCTTCTGTTGCAAAATAGTACTAGCAGCGCGTTGCTTTTCTTCAAGAAGTGACTGCTCAATAACTTAACTTGTTGCCTTTATCTCCACCAATACGGGCAGTTCTACCATATAGATATCTTTACTAATCGATTCGATTACATCCTCCCATTTCACTCCACTATGACCCAATCGCTACAAATCGCTCAGCTCGGCAACCCCATCCTTCGCCAGCAGGCTCAGGTAATCGATAACGTTCAAGATGAACGTATCCAACAGCTGATTGACGACCTGACTGCCACGGTGGAGGTCTCAAACGGTGTTGGAATTGCAGCCCCGCAAGTTTCTAGATCCTATCGCTTGTTCATCGTAGCGTCTCGTCCGAATGCCAGATATCCGGACGCACCGATGATGGAGCCGACAGCAATGATTAATCCTCGCATCATCGCTCGCTCTTCTGAAGTTGTGAAGGGTTGGGAAGGTTGCCTCAGCCTTCCTGGGATTCGAGGGTTAGTGCCTAGATTTCAGGCAATTGAGGTGGAGTATACCAGCCGAGATGGTCAGCTGCATCGGCAAGAATTAACCGGCTTTGTCGCCCGGATATTTCAGCACGAGTACGACCATCTAGACGGTATCGTCTTTTTAGAGCGAGTGGAGAATACGCAAGACCTGATGACCGAGCAGGAATATCAACAGCGGATTGTCCAGAATGCTTTCAACAGTGAGCAGTGAGCAGTGAGCAGTGAGCAGTGACCAGTGACCAGTGACCAGTGACCAGTGAGCAGGTCAGCTGACATGCATCTAAATTTGATGATGTAGCGGCTGCACTTTCTTGTTTCGCTGGGATTACCTTGAAAAATAAATAACGATGTTTTGCTTAAGAACTTGAAGCAGCAGTTACCTTGCCCATCACAGCTTATCCGCGTCACAATGAAGAAGAGTAAATATTCCTATCATTTGTGATACATTCTCCCAATGATGGTGCTGGAACAGCTGACCCAAACCTCCTCGATAGCCTACCCTAGCGTTGATTTCGACCTCGCGATTGTAGGTGGTGGCATTGCTGGCGCAACGCTGGCCTGTGCGTTGAAAAACTCTGGACTTAGCGTGGTGTTACTTGAGGCACAACCTCAGTCTGCGGCAGTAACTAGGCGTCAAGCGTACAACCTGTCTATCCTGTCGGGTCGCATTTTTGCAGGAATTGGGGTTTGGGATAAGATACTGCCTCAAATTACCACGTATCGGCAAATTCGCCTCTCGGATGCTGACCATGCGGGTATCGTGCAATTCCACCCTAGCGATTTGGCAGCTGATGCACTGGGTTATGTGGGGGAACACCATCCGATCCTGGCCTCGTTATATGAGTTTTTGGCAGAATGTCCGAATGTGAGATGGTTGTGTCCGGCTGAGGTGGTTAGTGTCGAGTATCAAGCGTCCGGGGTAGACATTCAAATCGAGATGAATGGCGAAAGTCGTCAGCTACGGACGCGTTTAGTCGTGGCGGCGGATGGGGCGCGATCGCAAATTCGCCATAATGCAGGCATTGCGACGAAAGGCTGGAAATATTGGCAATCTTGTGTAACGGCAAGAATTAAACCCGAAAAGTCGCACAACAATACAGCCTTTGAACGCTTCTGGCCGAGCGGTCCGATGGGGGTACTGCCACTGCCCGACAATCGCTGTCAAGTCGTTTGGACAGCGCCTCATGCGGAAGCGCAAGCGTTAAAAGAACTGGATGAAAAGGAATTTCTGGCACTGCTAGAACATCGCACGGGAGGGCTTTTGGGGCGTTTGGAGTTGGATAGCGATCGCTTAATCTTCCCAGTGCAACTCATGCAAAGCGATCGTTACACTCAGCCCCGACTGGCACTGATTGGCGATGCCGCTCACTGCTGCCATCCCGTCGGCGGTCAAGGGCTGAATCTAGGTATTCGAGATGCTGCTGCCTTGGCACAAGTTTTACAAGAAGCAGCTAAGCGGGGTGAAGATATCGGAAATATCAAAGTCCTCAAACGCTACGAACGTTGGCGCAAATTAGAAAACTGGGCAATTCTCGGCTTTACCGATTTACTCGATCGCCTGTTCTCCACGAACTGGCTACCTGTCGTCACGGTTCGGCGCTTGGGCTTACTCATGCTGCGACGAATTCGTCCACTAAAAGTTTATGCCCTGCAATTGATGACTGGTTTAAGAGGGCGTCCTCCCCAACTGGCTCAACGTTAACTTAACAGTGTTCAGTGAGCAGTGACCAGTGAACAGTTGGTTAGGCGCTGCTTGGGTAATTCTTTTGTGTGCACTGCTTAACTTAAACTCCGAAATTTTAAGTTACGCAAACTTCTATAACAGACTCTTCCCGACAGGGAAGAGACTTGCTACATTAATTACAGGCACAAAGAAGAAAAAACAAATCGGTAGTCAGGGCTGTGCCTCCCACCCTGAGCCACTTACAGCTCTAGTAGCTTAGTAACATGAATTGAAATGGACGGCGCGTGTTTTAACTCGGTACGGCGATAATCTCAGATCCTAAATCTACAAATGGTAAGCCGTATTAGGATTGTTGAAACAGAGAGCCAAACCACCCTTGTAAAGTGAAGGAATGGAGGAATACTAAAGACTGTCTAGTTGAAGCTGTAAGACACTGTTAACCTTAGTTGGATTTTTGATTGAATAATTTTACGTGAACCAGGCACCTTGTCTGGTTCGCTGAGTTTTTAGGGGTTGTTGCTAGCGATGCGATCGTCTGATATCAAATTGAATTGCTTGCACGCACTAAAGTGATGAATCAGAGTTCGCTTTCAAATAGTTCTAACAAACCAACTGTGCCTACAAAAAATGTATAAGTGCCATATTGAATCGGTATCTTCTTTTTGGAAGGCGCTTTGTAAGCAGCTATAACTCCCTCGATAAAATGGATGGTCATAGCGAAGCGCTCAAACCAAATTACTGGATGAAGGCTACTAGGTATCTGGCTGCTAGTGAGTAAGGCAGCAGCATTCCACAGTTCTAATCCAATTGCACTGGTTATTAGGATTACAGATACAACTTTTATAAAAGCAAAAAATTTTCTCTTTTTAGTCTTTAAATTCATAGTATTCAATAACTTTAGGTTAACCAGTAGCACTAATTGATTCACGGAGAAACGGCTACTCCATATAGTAATTCTCAGTTGCGTGCAATACAAGGTAGGAACATGGCACTACCATGTCTCTACAGGGTTGCTGTACTCCATCCAGGTGAGAAGCGTTATATTCTCCCTAAAGCCATGCAGTGCATCGTTGAGCAGAGGTTGCTATGTCAATCAGTCAGAACCCGATTGGACAGTTTTTATTGAAGTCAATCATGAGTGTCCCCATCGGTAGAGACAGACTGCGATTCTACTCTACTATCGATTGGCAACAGGAGAGCGATCGCTTCCGAAAATCAGACCTGATTTATCCGCTCTATTACAGTGGTGCAAATTTTCACGGCATTCAAGGTGGTTATCTGAATAGTGTAGCTGCCATAACTTATGATGTTGTGACGGCTTTCGCTTCGCCACCGTCTGAAACTTGGATTCGCCAGCAGTTAATTAGTGCTATTAATCAGAAGCCAAACCGGATTCTCGATCTGGGTTGTGGCACGGGTTCCGCAACGCTAATGTTAAAGCAGGCTTTTCCAAAAGCGGAAGTTATGGGATTGGATTTGTCTCCCTACATGCTAATTGTGGCAGACTACAAAGCGCAGGAAGCAGGGCTAGACATCCAGTGGCAGCATGGGCTAGCTGAAGACACTGGTTTAGAGGAGGATTCTTTTGATTTAGTGACAGCCTCCTTTTTATTGCACGAAACACCACCCAAAATTTCTCAGTTAATTCTGCAAGAATGCTTTCGCCTAGTTCAACCGGGAGGACAAACGATTATTCTGGATGGCAATCAAAAAAGACTTCGTCGTGCTGACTGGCTAATCAAACTTTTCCAAGAACCGTATTCAAAAGTCTATGCCGCTGGAAGTGTCGATGATTGGATGAGGACAGCTAGATTTGAAGCGGTGCAAACAGACTATGTTGAGTGGATTGACCAAATAACGTGCGGTATTAATACCAAGTTGCAGTCTAATGTAGAATCTAGCCCTCTTCTGTCACTCTCCGAAATACGAAGCAACAAGAAAGCCAAACTATCCATCAGGAAAAAAAGGTTGAAATTGATTCATGGCATGAATTAACTCGTGAAAACCGAGCAATAAATTATGATTAGGGAAAAGGTCTAGCCAAGGAAAAATGAGCGACAAGGCAAGAGTCGGCTGGATAATTAAACGCAGATTATTTAAAATATTTTTCCAGCCCCTTTGAGGATTCCATTGTTGATGGCGAGAGAAATCAACAGTCGGAGGTTGAATCTCAGTCTCAGTTGGACAAGATTGGTTTAAGGACAAAAAAGCCGGGGAATTTAAACTAATCATCAAATAAACGCAAAAAATGATTTCCCACCACTTTTCAATGTTCGGGAAATTAGTAAAACGATAATCCGTCCAACCCAATTCCTGCTTGTCTTGCCGAAAGGCATATTCAATCCAGGTTCTCAACCCATAAAGATTTCCCAAAATCTTCTTGATGTCTCCCTGAAGATTTGTCATCACAAAAACCGTAGAATTTTTCGGCAGAGTTTCTGGTTCAAGAGTTATTTCCCAGTAACTTCGATAACTTCTCTTGCCAAAAATGATTTCTCTGATATATCTTGTTTGAGAGGTTTGATTACTAAAAACCCTCTGAAATTTATGTTTCAGGATTTGTAACTCTACATCCATTGCCCTGCCTACAATCCACGAGGTTTACAGTATTTATTTCTTTATTCTAATTCTCGGAGAGTGACAGAAGAGGGTTAGGGACTTCAAAAGAATAAATTATCCAAAAAACTGAAGAATCCGCCCTTGTGTGAGAATGATAATCATTAATATTGGGGAGAGAAAGGGGTTGATGTTAGCAACCCCTTTCTCTCCCCAATATGCAGGAAAGTGTCTGCACTTGGCAGCTTTATCTTCTTGTGCAGTTCGGGATAGCTTAGTCTTATTAATTATGGCGGCAGAAGAGTTTTTTTCCTCCTGAGTAACCCTTAAGTTTTTCCCCAAGATATATCAATAAACCACTTCCCGAGATCCGGAAATTTCTCATGAGTAGAGTGGGTGAGTCGCTTGATTTCTTTTTCCAGTTTTTTCATGGCTTTTTGAGTCAGCTTAACTCCAGTTCCGTAAGTTTGAGTGACTAACTTCACAACGGGATGCTTCCCTTTCCATGTCATATTTTTAGCTAACTTTAAAGCGGTTTCAATTTCATCTAAAATACTGCCATTCCAATAGTTCTCTAGCACAGCCCAAGTTCTTTCTATCGGATTATATTTACTGTGATAAGGGGGATAGTAAGCGAGACGTATATTCAGGTGGTACTGATGAGCAAAGTCAACTATGCGTTTCATGAACTGGGTGCGTCGAGAATTATTCTCCGGTCCATTATCTTGATTGATAACCAGTGTTTGAATTTGGGGAAAACGATGACTTTCACTTTTCCAAAAATCGGCTAAAATATCAACAATAAAGTCACTTGTTACCTTAGACTCTGTAAAATACAAAAATAGTTCATCCAGCTCTGGCAGGAAGATACCGTAAGGCGTCACGCTAGTTTTTGGCTGATAATCATGGTCGTCAGCTTCGGTCTGAACTCGGGTTTTTCCACCTCGGTCAAACGAGCCAATATTTACGCGAGCTTTGGCATCAAGGCTTAAACGTAAAATTGTTGGGTCGTCCGCAGCTTCTTGATTAACTAGAGCTGCTTGCTCGAAGATTGCATCAGTTTCGGGAATTTTTTTTGAGGTTGAACTTTCGCCACCCGTTTGAGGCAATAGCCTAAATCGTTGAGCTTCCGGCGAATTGTTTCTGAAGTCGGTAGGTCTTCGTCTCTATAACTATATTTGTCAATTAATTGTTGTCTCACTTCCGCCGCACTCAGGCGTGTGTAAAGTCTCTGAGTTTTAAAACTTGGGTCAGTTTGACTTTGAGCATCAACTAAATTCTTGATATCTTCTCTCAGTCTTGGCAGATGTTCTTCTACTTGATAACGCCCTCTAGCTGAATAATTATCTACACATGTGATGCCACTTTTTAACTCTTTCATCCCTTTCCGGAGCGTCCCTCGATTCCAGCCCAATTCTTGCTCACAAACCCCTTGTCCTCCGTACCCTAATCCCTGGGCTGTTTGTGCCATAAACTTTCGTTTTGCCGCACCTTTCAATTGCACAGCGGTTTCCTTGAGCAATTGTTTAAGCGAATCTGTTAATACTATAGACACCCCAAGCACCCAAAATTCGGCTCCTCATCAAATTTACTACAAAAAAGGGTGAGGAAGGGGCAGCCGTCGGCTGCCCCTTCCTCACCCTTTGACAATGATTATCATTATTGGTAATTGGATGATTTATTTTTTGGAAGTCCCTTAGTTCTATAGAGTTCTTAGCCATTTTCCACAGTAACCATTTTAGAAACTAGTTCTGCCCACGCTCCTGCGTCGTTGATAAAAACAAGGTTCCATTGATGATACCCAGTAAGGCACAAACACTCAGCCAAATCATCACGTCTGGCATTGCTCGATACAACATGGCATGGCTAAAGACGCGATCGCTTTGCAATGCTAATAACCAGGGTAGTGCCAAAAGTAAGACAGCTGGGAAAAACATCCAACTCAGGCTCAAAAGCGATCGCCAAACCGGAATTCTATGCCTTGCCTGTTTCCAGCGCCACAGGCGCAACAGACTGCGGATTGCTAACCCAACCCCAATTAGCGTCAGGATTCCTATACTAATGCCCCACTCATTCATGCCTATCCCTCCTGAGACAGACTCTCCTGTGGTGAGTAATTGAATCAGTCCCGTTTTGATTTGCGGTAAAGCGATCGCAATCAGCGGCATCGCACTAATGTTATAGAGCAGAACTATTCCATACTTGTCTGGCGGCAAAAGTACAACATCGGTGTAGAAAGTCGATAAAATGCCGTTGTGTTCGAGTACAGGCTTACCGTTTTCTTTCAAGGCAAACCATCCCATGCCGTAAGAACTGTGGATGTTTTGAGGTGGGGTATGCATTAATGCCACGCTTTGGGGAGAGAGCAATTGGGCATCTTCAAATCGTCCCTTATTAGTCTGCAGGATGAGAAAATGTGCCATATCCTCAGCTGTGGAAATCATACCCCCACTGCCACCCAGAAAACCCTTCATTTCTGGAGCAGCAAAGGGAATGCCAAAAGCCATCAAATGTCCTTGTGCTAGGTGGGTTGCTGTTTGCAATGCCTCAGTAGAGGTAATGACATTGAGCGTATGATTCATCTGGAGAGGTGCGAAGAGATGCGATCGCAAGTACTCTGAAAAAGGCTGCTGACTCACCACCTCCACCACTCGCGCCAGGATAGCGTAATTGGGATTGAAGTAGTGAAATTCGGTACCAGGGACAGCAACCGGACGAGCTGTATTGAGGCTGGTGACACGCGCTTTGAGAGTCTCTGGTTGGGGCAGTTGAGATTCGGGAAAACCCCAGTCAGACAACCCACTCACTTGATTGAGCAGATGGCGAATGGTGATTT
>DATNPC010000374.1:0-8198 GCA_036703375.1 Allocoleopsis sp. | reverse complement strand
AGCGTAAGAGCTTTCGATACAGAAGCGAGTTGGACGAGTCTTCCTCAAAAAAAAGCGATCGATCTAAAAAAGGCGTTCACTCATCCTTGCCGGATCGAGCAGCTTTTAGAGGAGTTTCCAGAGATGCTGCGACAACTCAATTCATTTGAACCCCTTCGCACGAACACAAGCCAGCGCCAACTCGCTCGCCAAGCCTTGACTGCCATAAAAAATCGCCAGAAAGAAGATTTTTCCAAACTGGCAAAGTGTTTAGCCAGCGATATTTGCGGTGCAGTTGATTAGCTCAGTACATCCTTCTGATTGTTCTCCGTGGGAATATGCCGATCGCCCAAAGCGAGAGGTTATTCTTCAAGAAAGAACCCTTGATATTTTAGTTCAGCTCGAACAGCATACCATTGACACGCTGGAAAGTGCCGCTGACACTCGACCGATCCACGGCTATCTGTTCAGCTTACTGACTCCTAGAGAGCAGATTTATTATGCCGGTCATTATCGCGGGGAAGAGTTTCGTTGCCTAAAAAACTATCCTGTAGGGATAGAAGGAGAACCGGATATTGGTCTTCATCCCTCGCGTGTAGTGGAGACGATGGACAAAATTGCTCTCAGGATTCGGCAAGGCGTGAAGGCACTCGATACCACGCATCAGCTATCTGATTCTCAAATTTCTCCTGAGGATAAACTGTTAAATACAGTAGTATTTGCCTGTAGAGTTTTTGATGCCTTTTTACGAGTACATCCTTATGCCAATGGAAACGGACATGCAGCTAGGTTCATCGTCTGGGCAATCTTAGGTCGATATGGTTACTGGCCAACTCGATTTACGATTGAACCTCGACCCAATTACCCGTTATATGCATGGGCAATTAACGAGTATCGAAAGGGCAATCGACAACCGTTAGAAGATTACATTTTGACCTGCATTGTTGGTGATTCGCAATTGCCTGTGTAAGTTGGAGCTATACCTGATAGCTCAGCGATTCAGATGCGATCGCGTTTTCCACGATTGCCCTGAATGTGGATATCGTACTCATCGAGATATGACCTCAACTCAACTAATGTTAAACAAAGGGGTTGCAGCCGTCTTTCAGGCAGTGACCAGTGACCAGTTATCAGTGACCTGGTTAAGCGTGGGGATTCAATCTCACACTTTACCTACCTTATTGCCAGAGGTGGGGCATTCTTACTCCACCTTTCAGAGAACGATTGACCAAGTGTTCACTGTTCACTGCTCACTGCTCACTGAATACTGTTAAAGCGGTCAAGACGTTTGCTGAGGACACTAGGGTTCCCGCGTTCACTCTCGCGGGGCGCACTTAGTACACAGCACCAACCTCCTAGAACTAACTTGAAACAAGCCCATGTCGTCTCGCTCTTTGCGGCGCTGGGAGATGTAACTGGAACAGAGATCATGCCTAAGAAGAAAAAAACCCAATCCACCACGACGAGTTTTCGCTTTGCAGATAAGAAGCCTGAGATACTGGCATTGCAGCGTCCCTCAGAGACACCTAAAGTAGAGCCAGTAGAGCAAGAGCCAGCTTCCGCTTCGCCTGAGCCTGAAAATCCGTCATCCGAACAGGTGGACACTGTCCCAGACAATGCAGTTGCCAAAGAAGCGCCGTCAAAACCTGTAAGTGAGGATAACGCCCCAGAGGAAAGACGCCGGGAAACAGAAAGCGTCCGCAGCCAGCCTCAACCCACTGTCTCTATTCGCCCCCTGCCGAAAGATACCTCTTCGTCCTCGTCTCACACCAGCGAAGAACCGCAAGAGTCAGAACGCGAAGTATCCCGACCCACACGAGGAAGACCCAGACCTCAGGTCATACCGCAGCTCGAAAGTGCGACCAATGCAGCAGGCGAACTTTTCAAGTCTGGAGACAAGATTGAGATCATAGCCCCTTGGGGAGGAACAACTGTAGCAGAAATTGAGCTGATTTACCAATCCGCAGCGGGGGATGTATGGGCAAAGTATAAGCCGAGTGAAGCTGTGCCAGATGCATGGGAAGAGTGGGAAAGTGGAGTCTGTCTTGCTCGGTTGTTAAAGGCTGCGCCTTAAGCTCATCCCCCGCACTTGAGCCGGGGGATTGCACTAGCCTTCGGCTCGCTTTGCTGCTGTGGCACCATGCTACGCAAACGCTAACACGTTATTGGTTAGTAGTTAGTTGTGAGTAGAGACTTGTTCTGATTAAAACCGAAAAAAATGAATCCTTGCTTCTCACTCGCCGACTAACCCTTAACCACTAACAATAGTGCGGCGCTTCCTCCCTGCCTTGAAAGAACGCGGCTGCCGCGCCGCTAAGCCTGTGAACTATCTCTTGAGAAATCCTGTTACTACTATACCTTGGCTCGAAATTCCCAATAACGTTTAATCAGCCAACCGATCGCAGCAATGACAAAGATAGCGATCGCTAGGTTAGGGATAGAACTAAAATACTTCTCTATTAAAGAGAATCTATCTTGTAAAAGCCATTAACGCAAAGCCCACCTAATTGTTCCCTCCATGCATAGGGAACAATGGTGGGTGTGATACTTCTCAGTTCAGCGCGATCGAAATAACTGTCCCGTTGAAAAAGGTTAAAAACTCATTACATAAGCTTTCTTGCCTTGGAGCCTTCTGCCCTGTCCCTTCTTGCACTCAGGCATCCTCTGATGGATTTTCGATATCCACCTTGAAGACACCCACTGAGGTTTGGAGCGTTTGAGCGACGGCTACGGTTCGCTGCAAAAAGTCAGAAATTTGGTGAGAAGACTGGGAGGTTTGCTCCGATACTGTGGCAATCTCCTGCATTAAGTTCGTCACGGCTTGAGAGGTTTGCGCTTGAGACACTGTTGCACTGGAAATCGATTGCACCAGCTCGTCAATCTGGCTCGACACTTCTAAAATCTGACTCAAGCTGTGCTTTGTCTCTTCCACTAAATGGGTTCCCTCAACAACCTGAGTCGTACCCACTTCCATGGCCTCCACTACTTCACTCGTCTCGCGTTGGATATTCTCCACAATCCGCTCAATTTCTTGCGTTGCGGCAGTGGAGCGAGTGGCCAATTCGCGGACTTGTTCGGCAACAGCCGCAAATCCTTGACCTTTTTCGCCCGCTCGTTCTGCCTCAATTCCTGCATTGAGTGCGAGTAAATTGGTCTGCACGGCAACTTGATTAATTAAGGACACCACTTTAGAAATTTCTTGGGAGGATTGACCCAAACGCTTCACCTTTTTCGCGGTTTCTGCGACAGTTCCTCGCAATTTTATAATTCCTTGTACGGTTCGATCCATCGCTTGTCCCCCGACTTGAGCGGTGGTTGAGGCGGTGCGGGCGACGATTTCGGCTTGGCGAGCGCTTTCGGCTACAGCTTGAATCGAACCCGTCATTTGCTCGACGGATTCTAGGATGCGAATTGTCTTCTCCACTTGAGTGAGCGCTTGCTCGGACAGTTGGTGAATCGCCGCTTCATTTTCCCCCAGAGACACGTTGACTTGCACCGCCGCTTGTTTGACTTGCGTGACGATATCGCGCAGACTGGCGATGATCGAGTTGAAAAAGTCAGCAACAGTGCCGATTTCTCCAGTACTGAGCTTGGCTTGAACCGTGAGATCGCCTTTCGCTGCGCCTTGGATATCGCTGAGCAATTCCGCTAATTGGTGCTGAAGTGCTTCTTTTTGCTGCCGTTGCTCTTGAAAGCTAGCTTGAGCTTCCTGACGCGCCTGTTCTCGCTGTTCTATCAGCGTGGCTTGCTCGATCGCAATTCCCACTTGGGTGGCTACCTGTGCTAGCCAATTGATTTCCTCTTGCTGCCAATTTCGCGGCCCCGAACACTGGTGAGCAATCAGCAACCCGAGCAATTGCTCGCGAATGAGGATGGGGGTGACGAGATTCGCTTTTACTTCAAAGCGTTCTAGTAACTGAATGTGGCACTCGGTCAGATTGGCTTGATAGATATCATTAATCGCACGGACGCGGCCTTGCCGGTAGAGTCCGCCATGGGTGTCTTGGAAGCAGGTATCTTTAACCTCTGCCCCCAAGCAAACCGTCCACTTGGCGTCAACCGATTCGGCAATCATCGTACCACTCCAATCCGTATCGAAGCGATAGATGACAACGCGATCGGCTTTTAGGGCTTGTTGCACCTGTCGGACTGTGGTGTTGAAGATATCTTTTAAATTGAGCGATCGCAAAATTTGCTTGGTCATCTCTGCAAACGCTTGGGCGCGTTTGGCTTCGGCTTCTTTTTGCTGACGCTGCTCGATCGCTGCCTTCTCTGCTGCTCCTGCCAATACCTTAGCGCGATCGGCTTCGGCTTCTTGTTGTTGGCGCAAGCTTTCTTGGCGTTTGAGCAGCATCGCCTGATCTAACGCCACACCTACTTGAGCGGCCACTTGCTTGAAGAAATCGATTTCAATATCCTTCCACACTCGCGGCCCAGAACACTGGTGAGCAATTAATAACCCGTGCAACTGCCGATCGACAATAATCGGTACAGTCAAATTCGCCTTAATCGAGAAGGTTTCGAGCTGTCGAATATGACAATCGCTCAACTCGGCTTTGTAAATATCTTCGGTAGCTTTGACTCGACCTTTTTCGTAGAGGATGACATAGCGATCGAAACAAGGCTTGGTAATTTCAGTTCCCAAGGCACTCGGCCAGCCCCGAACGACGGATTCGGCAACGATGGTACCCGTCGAACCATTTTTGAAGCGATAGACGACTACGCGATCGGCTTGCAGGGCAGCACGGGTTTCGACTACAGCGGTATTAAAAATATAGTCGGTATCCAGAGATTCTCGAATATTCGCGGTAATGTCATTCAACAACCGCGCTCGCTCCGCTTCGGCTTCTTGCTGTTTGCGGAGCGTTTCTTGCTGTTTGAGCAGGATTTCTTGGTTCAGGGCAAACCCCATCTGGGTTGCCACTTGCTTCATGAAATCGATTTCCGTCTCCTTCCAAGTTCGCGCACCCGAACACTGGTGAGCAATGAGCAGACCGTGAAGCTGTCGATCGGCAATAATGGGGACGACTAAGTTTGCCTTGACGGAGAAGGTTTCGAGCTGGCGAATGTGGCAATCGGTTAACCCAGCATTGTAAATGTCATCCGTGGCTTTGACGCGACCTTTTTGGTAAGGGATGACAAATCGATCGCGAAAACAGGTATCGGCAATTTGAGCGCCGAGGGCCGGAGGCCAACCCCGATCGACGGATTCGGCAATCATTGTACCCGTCCAATCTTCATTAAAGCGATAGACGACGACGCGATCGGTAGACAGCGCTGCACGCACTTCTGCCACCACCGTGTTGAACATATCTTGGGTGTCGAATGCTTCCCGAATGCTGGAGGAGATGGAGTTCAACAGCAACTCTTGCTTGACTTCCGCCGATTGTTGGCTGACTTGCAGTTGGAGTTGGTTAGCGAGTTGGTTGATATTGACGCCTAGGGCGGATAATTCGTCTTCCCCTGCCACTTGGAGGTAAGTGTTGAGTTCTCCCCGTCCCAACTTTTCCACGGCATCGGTTGCGGCTACAATTTCACGAGTGGCACGATGAGAAAGATAAGCCGCGATCGCACCAACCAGTAATACAGTCGAGCCAGTGCCAATCATCAGCGTCAGCAATAATTGCGCCTTGAGTTCCGATAAATTGGTAGTGAGGCGAGCTTCGGTTTGGGCAGTCTGCTGAGTAATGGCTTGGTTCGTGAGATAGTAGCTGGTTCCCCCAATACCTAGAGCTGGAAGTGTGGCGAATGCGATCGCTAAAAGTGTCGTTTTCGTTCTCAAAGGCAACTGCTGCCACCAAGGAGAACTGGATTTTGGACGGAATGGATTAGAAAACGTAACGTTTGGCAGTTGGATCTGAATCGCTGGGTTCGATGCTGGAGGGAGGGAAAGCGGCCCGATATTCGGAGTGCGATCGGTGCTTGCTGTATCTTTATAGTTGTTTGTATTGCCTAAAGGTTCATTCTCCAGTCGAGCTAAGGCAGCACGAGCTAAGTCAGCCGTTGCAGAATCAGGTGCCAATCTCAGCGCTTCACGAAATTCGGCTCTCGCCCTATTCACATCACCCGCTTCACGACAGGCAGCACCCAACCAAATCCGAACTTTCGCATCTTGAGGCTGCTGAGAAGCATACTCTAACAACGGTTGTACCGCTGTTTCATAAGAGTCTTGCGAATTCGTGGTTGCTAGAGCTTGAGCAAATTGATTCTTCATAAGTTCGTAATTACCTTCAGCGAGACGCTGGCACCAGTAAGATGGCAGTGAGCTATACCCCCCCTTACCAAACCCTCTAGGGGAGTTAAAATCTCATGAAAAAATGCCTGAATGCTTAATTCATCATTCAGCATTCATACGTTCAAAATGACTCTGTATCAAAAAAGTCTTGTTGATGGGATTAGTAGCAGTGGACAAGTCGCTTAAGCGTTGTGGTGATGCACTAAAGTCGCGCTGTCCGCGCTACGGCTACTTTGGGCGTAAACCTACGCGAATGGTTGATTGAGCTGTAACTTACAACACTTTACATTCTAAGTGCGATCGCTGAGAAACAGGTAAAGTTTTGTTGAATTTTTAGTGTGTTTCAGGTTTTGCATCTCAGCTCAGTGAGAGGTCAATCATGACTATGACATTACTGTTTCTATTGTTGGCTCACTCGCTCCTCGTTGCCGTCAGCACTATCGCTGAGTTTTTATCCGCACAATTGCTGAGAACTGAGAGGTTGCAAACTATAGCAAAAGGCAGAGGGCAGAAGGGATGCATATTGACCGTTCACCCAACCCGGTGCCAAAGCTTTATTGTCTTGTCCTTACTGCCGCTAGCAATCGCCTGACCATTAGGACTCATCGCCACGCTAGACACCGAGTCCGAATGTCCAGTCAGGGTAGCTATCTCGTTGCCCGTACTCACCTGCCAAAGCTTAATCGTCTTGTCCCAACTGCCGCTAACTAAAATTTCCACGTTAGGATGGAATGCAAGCGCGACTACCGACCACGAGTGACGGGCAAGGGTATGAAGTACTTTCTCTGTTTTCCAGTCCCAGAGGATAATCGTGTTGTCATCGCTCCCCGTAGCCAGAGTTTGACCATCGGGGCTGAAGGCAACGGTGAAAACAGACCAAGCGTGACCGTAGAGCGTGCTTAAATAGCGATCGCGTAACTCCCACAAACGAATAGTGCGATCGCAACTGGCACTGGCAAGGATGTTATCACAGGGACTAAACGCGAGTGCCGCGACTTGTAAGGTATGCCCTGCTAGCGTGTTTTCTGCTATACCCGTCTGCACGTTCCACAGTTTAATCGTCTTATCCCAACTGCCACTGGCTAAAAGATTTCCATCAGGGCTAAAAGCGACTGATTTCACGGCATGAGCATGCCCAGAGAACGTGTAGATTTCTTGAAAATTACTCAAATTCCACAACTTCACCGTTTGGTCATCACTGCCCGAAGCCAACATCGTTCCATCAGGGCTAAAGGCAACAGACTTGACACTCTGTGAATGTCCCGTCAGCGTAGAAACAACTCGTCCTGTTTCTAAATTCCATACCCGAATCGTTTTGTCATCGTTGCCACTCGCTAACCACTTGCCATCCGGACTAATCGCCACTGAGTTGACCGGACAATTAACCGTTAGAGTATTGACACATTGCCATAATACTGTTGGCGTAGTTTGTAGGAGGTTTTCCTGCTGAAGTTGAGGTATCTGTGCTCTTCCCCTAACTGTTGCGATCGCTTGCATCACCTCATCTACTGACCCAAAGCGTTGGGTGAGAGCATTTTGCAAGAGTTTATCGAGAATTTGAGCAAGACTTTCGCTCACTTCCTGAGTTAAATAATCTTGCCACGCCCAGCGATCGCTAACTACGTCGAACAAATCAAAGGGAGGAATACCCGTAAGTAGATAAATGCAGCTAACACCTAAGCTGTAAAGATCGCTAGCAAAAACAGCTTTTCCTCTCGCTTGTTCGGGTGCGACGTATTCGGGGCTACCAATGCGGGTGCCTGACTTCAAGGTGGCTAGACCTGTCATGATTTTGGCAGAACCAAAATCAACTAATACTAACCGATGTTCCCCAACCTTACCGCGCTCGGGCAAACCTAACCCCCCTTGCCCCTCTTCCCACCTCTCTCGTTCTCCCCTACGAGGGGAGATGGCAGAAGACGAAGCCTTTTCTTCACGGAAGGGGGAAGATAGACTCTTTTCTCCTGGTTGGGGAGAGGTTAGG
>DATNPC010000373.1:0-2062 GCA_036703375.1 Allocoleopsis sp. | reverse complement strand
GTAACTGATACTAGTACTGACCCACGAGTACGAGATATATGGGATAACCTGCTCAGACCAAGGAACATTGTATCCCTGATTGACGCCCCAATCTGGGTTGAGGGTGAAGTGGTAGGCATGGTATTTCACGAACAGATTGGAGTTGAGCGTCAGTGGGGACTGTCTGAACAAAACTTTGTTGGGTCGATCGCAGATTTTGTAGCATTGGCATTGGAAGTTTGCGATCGAAAACTTGCCCAAGCCGCTCTGTTGCAGGCAAAAGAAGCCGCCGAAGTTGCCAACCGCGCCAAAAGTTCCTTCTTGGCGAATATGAGCCATGAACTCCGCACTCCCCTCAACGCGATTCTCGGTATCACAGAAGCGCTTCAGGATGAGGTGTGTGGCCCTGTAACCGCAGAACAGCACAAGTCTTTAACCACCTTAGAGAAGAGCGGGAAGCACCTGCTGGAACTCATCAACGACATCCTCGATCTTGCCAAAATCGAATCCGGCAAAATGGAATTGCAACTATCCCCCACCTCCATCCGGGGATTATGTGACTCCAGCCTCACCTTTGTCAGACAGCAAGCATTTAAGAAAAATATCCGCCTCAGTTCTCGGCTACCAGAAGGACTTGAACCCATCCAGGTTGATGAACGCCGTATCCGGCAAGTCCTGATCAACTTGCTAACCAATGCGGTAAAGTTTACCAACGATGGCGGCGAAGTCTGGATTGAAGTTCAGGCAGATGCAAACAGCCAACGGATTCACTTCAGCGTGGTAGATACTGGCATTGGGATTGCTCGTGAAAACCTCCCCAATTTATTTCAACCGTTTGTGCAAGTAGAAAGTTCCTACACCCGTCGCTACGATGGAACGGGGCTGGGATTGTCTCTGGTTAATCGCATTGTAGAACTGCACGGCGGCAGTGTGGATGTGGAAAGCGAGGTGGGCAGAGGTAGCCGATTTACAGTTACGCTTCCCTGGAAAGTAGCAGGGAATCAAGGAAGCAGGGGAGCAGGGCAGCAAGGGAAAGTTCTCTCCCCCTCCCCCCCTCTCTCCCTTTCCCCCTCTTCTTCTCATCCTCTCATCCTCCTAGCAGAAGACAACGATGCCAACGTCTTGACGATTACTCAATATCTGGAAGCGCAGGGCTATCGAATTGTCGTAGCCCAGAATGGGCGGATGGCAGTGGAGATGGCGAAGGCACAGCAACCGGATTTAATTTTGATGGATGTGCAGATGCCTGAAATGGATGGGTTAGAAGCCACTCGCCAGATTCGGGCGGATGCACAGATGGCTCATATCCCGATTATTGCTTTAACTTCGTTTGCAATGGAACGCGATCGCGAACAAGCCCTGGCATCGGGTGTGGATGGCTATATGGCGAAGCCGATCATTTTGAAGGAGTTGGTAAGTGCGATCGGGCAGCATCTTTCACAACAATAACTCACTCACTCAAAAAAAATGGGACACGGGATGATGTATTCACCCTCTGTTTTCTGATTACTCGTGATTACTCGGTTAAGGTTTTAGCAACATCGTGTTGAGTTTTGTCCTGAAAAGTGACAGTATACTGCCTTTTGGAGTGCTTGCTGGTTTAGTGACTACAGTAACAACTCCCTGTGCAGTTCTATTCACCAAGTAGGTAATACCTCGATAGATTAATGTATGGGTTGCTGGAGAAACAGGAACTTCGACCGCCTTGATATTGGGGTCAACATGATAGATAGAACCACGGTAAATCAGGTCGTAAGCGGGGCCAGTTCCACGAACTTGCTGAAATGGCTTTCTGGTTTTGCTACTAACAACTTGAGCTGGGTCGTATTCAAAGCTCAGACCGCGATAGTAAAGTTTCATGATTGCACCTCTTGAACGAATGTAGGGTTTTGATTGCAAAGTTGATAATTTAAGTTTCTCTTTTGCCAAGGTAAAAGGGGAGTGAAGATGGATAACTTAAGCGAAAGATAAGATCGAGCTGATTGCAGAGGAATAATAGGGCAACAAGAACTAGATACGATCGCATTTTTAGGAAATCTCTAAACGCGATCTGCGCTTTGCTGCTGGGCACCATGCTTACGCA
>DATNPC010000372.1:0-3242 GCA_036703375.1 Allocoleopsis sp. | reverse complement strand
TGCTGTTAACTTTCACGTTTGGACATGTTTATGGTTTGCTTTAACCTTTGCAATAAGATGCTAAGAATTTAATCTGCATAGAAATATATTTTTTTATCATTTAAGGTTTCTATGAAGACCGGTTGCTACAGTGAATTATTTTTAAAATAAGGTTGGCTAATAAAAAATATTGAACTAAAAGGATATTATGTCAAGAAAAATTACCGTTTTCCGCGAAGATGTTATTCAACAAATCAAGATCACCTGCCAAATACCCTCTGCGATCGAAGGAATCGCTACTCGAAAAATTATTGCATCTGAAGCGGAAAAGATAGGCATTAAAGTAGAACTTGAAGAACTGCAACAATCCGCAGATAACCTTCGGGTAATCAACAATCTTAGACGTGCTAATGAGACCTTAGCTTGGTTGGAAAAACATTGTTTATCCGTGGATCAATTTGAAGAAATCGCTTATATCAGTGTCCTTTCGTCAAAGTTAGCTCAACATCTCTTCCAAGATAAGGTGGAGCATTTCTTTGTGGAACATCAGCTTGATTATGCTCAAGCAGTTATGTATGAAGTTGTCCTGGATGATGAAGACTTGGCGATGGAACTATTTTATGCGATCGCAGAAGGTGAGACGAGTTTTTATGAAGTCGCTCACCAATACATTCAGGATACGGAACTCCGCCGCCGTGGGGGATATCGAGGAATCTTAAACCGTAAAGAGTTGAAGCCAGAAATTTCTGCGGCTGCTTTTGCCGCAACTCCGCCTCAGGTTCTCAAACCTATCGTAACTTCTAAAGGCGCTCACCTGATTTTGGTTGAGGAACTGATTGAACCAAAATTAGACGAAACGCTGCGTTATAAAATTATTTCTGATTTATTTTCAGAATGGTTAAAGCAACAATTAGAGCAACTTGAGGTGAAGATTGACCTCAACTCCAAAGACTCAGAGATTGTAACCAACTATCTGGAGGCTGAAACAGCACCAGTACGTTCTTGAGCGGAACGACATGTCACTCTATTGCTTCTGATAGCGATCGCATCTACTGACTCATTGCAAATGCGATCGCGCTTCATCCATCCGCTCATCAGTCAATCTGCAAATCGCGCAGGAAGTAAAAGCGATCGCTCCCATCTCTTCCCTTTTTTCGTCCCAAGTAGCCTGTCAAAGGTGAGGACAGTTCCACGAGTAGATCGTGAACTTTCAGATCGTCTAGTTTAGGGATTGGCTCCTTGGCATACACAGCATTGTATTGAACACGAATTTCTACGGTTAGATGTTCGCTGCCTGGATCGCCTAGCTGCTTCACTGCTTGCACAATCTGGGAGCGTAACTTAACATCGCTCTCAACTTTTTGAATATACTCATCAATCCTATAATCAATCTGTCCCGGTTCTAGATACTCTTTCAGGGTAATCAGATTGACCGAGCCTGGATATTTCGCTTCTAATTCAACCAGCTTCTGGAGAGTCATTGGATTAATAATACTGATTCGGAATTTTTGTGAGGCTGTTAATACATCTTTAGAAGGTTTACCAGGTCCAATAATTAATTTAGCGGCTGTTTGAAATTGAGCGTCATCTAGGCGCATTCCACCCAGCTTAATTAATTCTTCAGCGCTACGACTGGGAATGCCTTTACCTGCCTTGCATTCACCAACTAGAGGATAGGGCTTTGAGCAGAATAAATCTAGGCCACCAGCACCGCCTTTGTATGCTTCATCAACTGTAAAACCTAAGAACTCAAGGCTTTGACGCACGATATTCTCAAAGTCTGTTCCAGCTTGATAGTTGCTTTTCTTTTCATCTAGTTCTTTGCTACGATCGCCCAAATCAGCAATAGTCTGAATCCAGGCAAGTTTTGGATCGGCTGGCTGGGTATGTGTTTGGCTTGTCCAACCTAAAAATTGACGGATTTTATGAGCCAGTTGTTGGGCAGATGGGTTGTTTAGTTGAGCGATCGCACTCTCCAAGCCCTCTAATTCCGGATGTAGCGGTGGTTCAAGTTTTTCTAGCTGGCGGCGGCGTTGGGCGAAGATGCGATCGCTCAACACGGGTGAAGATTCAGTAACACTCAAGGAATGCGGCAAAGGTACAAACTGACGCTCTTGATTATGCACAGGCACCTCAAGTGGCTGAGGCAGCAGATAGACGCGCAAGTGAGCCACAAAAATACGAGGTCGTTGCAGGAGTGTTTGCTGTAATCCCTCTGTTGTCCAAATCGTTAAACGTGACAAAGCGTTTAACGATTTAGGATCATTCAATATTTGACACAATTCGCACCTAGCCCAGGCTTTAATCAAAACTGTCTCCGAACCTAAATGAGCGATCGCAGTTTGGGTAATGGGCAAAAAAATTGAGCGATAGTGCCGCTCATCAGGTAGCGAGTTAATCGAGGTATCGGCTGGGTATAGGACAAATTTAGCGCCCGGATTAATAAATTTGCGGGGCATAGCTGCAATCACTCGCCCTTGAATTAAAGCCTCAACATCTGGAGCTGGTATGCGTAGGGCATTGTCAAGTAAAACTGATTCGCCCATGCTTAATTAAATAAATCACTTAGATCATCCGATTCATCTGTGGCCTCAATCATGGACGGGTTAAGGAAGTCGTTTAGGAGTTGATTGCCCTCGTCGATAGTATCTTCATCAATTACACCAGAAGGAGCGCTTAAGATTTCTCGTAGTAAAGTATTCTCAATAATTAGTGGCTTTGAGAACTCCACTACTTGTTCTTCGCTTAGCTGATATCTATCTCGCTTCTGATGAACAGAATAGATATCAATCAGAGGTCTGATATCCTCTGCTTTCAGATACGCCCATTCTCCACCCAATTTTTGTATGAGTTGATTGAGATACCCGTAAGCCTCCCACTTCTTAACAATTTTTTTCTCTTTTGAACGAACTAAACACCCACGAGTTAGATCGAATTTCTCATAGTGAGTTAAACGCAACATTCCTGCTCCTACTGAGGTTCCACGTGTTTGCTGAATAACAGCAACACCAATTTTGAAAACCTTGCCTTTCTCCTTCCCAATTACTTTAAAGTTGATCCAGCCTCTATTGCTAGCTTTTGGCTCGATATCAGTAACGCCTTCAATTGTTACTTCATTCAACTTCTCTCCTGTAGAAGTTTCTCCCTGTAAAGTTTCTCCTTTCAATGCCTGAAAACCAAAACGCAGAGCATCAGCAATTAGGGAATTGTCTTCTATATAATCTTCGATGTCTGCTTCTGCTTCAGTATTTAAAGCAAGCTCA
>DATNPC010000371.1:0-3315 GCA_036703375.1 Allocoleopsis sp. | reverse complement strand
TAACCAAGGTCAGACTCCACTGCACTTTGCTGCTAACGATGGCTCTTATAAGAGTGAGATGTGCTCTCAGATGGCAGAGCTGCTGATTGCCAAGGGCACACAGGTCAATCCCAAGGATAACCAAGGTCGAACCCCTCTGGATTATGCGATAGAAGGTAGGTCTTGGGATGTGATCGAACTACTCAAACGTCATGGTGGGATAAAGTAACCCCCTGGAATAACCAATCACAGGACAGTTCTCGCTGTCTGAAAAATAGGAATTTAGGGAAAATCTTTGCAAATACAATCAATATGCCAGCTTAAGTAGGAAACCCTATATGGAAATGCTGCATCAGCCAGGAGACACTATCGCTCAACGGTATCGCATCCTAGATATCTTAGGACAAGGTGGTATTGGCATTACCTACAAAGCGGAAGATTTGAAAAGCAGTCAGAAAGTAGCCCTGAAAGTCATGTCGCTGCGGCGAACGGATGACGACAAAGTTATGGAATTGTTTGAACGGGAAGCCCGAATCCTAGCACAGCTTAATCATTCAGCCATACCTCACTATATTGACTATTTTCAGATAAACAAGCGTCGCAATCAATTCTTCTACCTGGTTCAACAACTCGCAGAAGGGAAGTCCTTAGCAGAGATGGTTGAGAAGGGTTGGCATCCAGATGAGGGAGAGGTTCGGCTCATTGCCACTCAAATTTTAGAAATCCTGGTCTATTTGCAGCAGCTTACCCCTCCTGTAATCCACCGAGATATCAAGCCTCAGAACATCGTTTGCCGGGACGATAGACGGGTTTTCTTGGTAGATTTTGGAGCTGTCCAAGATGTCTATCACAACACCTTAACTGCTGGCAGCACCGTTGCTGGTACCTACGGCTACATGGCTCCTGAGCAGTTTCGAGGACGGACTATGTTAGCAACTGACTTGTATGGCTTGGGAGTCACGCTGATTTTTCTATTAACCCAAAAATCTCCTGTCGATTTACCCAAACGGAAACTCAAGATTGAGTTTCGCTCCCAGGTTCGGATTACTAAGCAGTTTGCGCTCTGGTTAAAGCGGATGATAGAACCCGTGGCAGAAGACCGATTCTTGTCAGCTAAAGAAGCGCTAGCTGCATTGCAAGGTAAAAAAGAACTCACTCGTTCTGCAATCTCAAATCCTAATCAATCCTCTGATAATCCTGTGATTCTCATGAATGATGGGAGGAAATTAATTATAGTAATTCCACCTTTGTGGTTACACAGCAATCACAGCCAATTTTTCGCACTCCTTACCCTTGTTTGGAATGGCTTTTTATTGCTAATGATCTGGATGATTGTAGCATCGGGTATCATCTGGACAGCCAAAGGAGTATTCAGGCCATCACCCATAACCTCAGACTGGAGCAATCAAGCATTAGTTATTGCATCAAGCATCTGGCCAGACACAGGAGCAGCACTAGTCAACTTCTTTCTAGTCAACTGGTCTGCCTTGCTCTTACTTGGGACTTTCACGCTAATAGGGTTGTGCATATCCGCTATTTTCCTATTCAGCGCTGCATCTCGTACAAGGCTAGAGATTAATCAGCAGAATTTCCGGTTCCAGAGGTGGTTTCTAAACTGGTGCTACCGGGAAATATGGGGAAGAACAGAGGAGATTAGCCGTATAGAACGTAATAGGATTGGTCTGTCAATGAACAAATCCCCTATTACAGTCTGTGCGTTGAAAGTGAAGCAAAGCAAATATCGATTTGGCTCATTTCTGGCGGAACCCGAGAAAGAGTGGTTAGTAGCGCAGGTCAAAGATTTTTTAGACAAACAACAGATTATTGGTAAGAAATCCGGTTGATTGCCCTCCACATTCTGTAGGTATGTGTCTGTCTAGCAAAAGTACCTGGCGATTGAAAATCGCGGCTACAAAACCAAAGTCTGCCTTTGCGGACTAAATTCAGCCTGCGTAGGCAGGCTTTGTTTGTATAGCCCCAGACTTCTAGTCTGTGGGCAATTTGCTCTTACTCAAAATTCGGGGATTCCCCTAAGTCAAGCCACTTCCCTCAATAGCTTGTTGCTTAATTTTCAGAGGTTTCCAGCTTCTAGAACCCGCTGCTAGCTTCAGGACAGCACCTCTACTTACACTTAATTCAAGATAACGCTGAAAGGCGATCGCAAAAACCATCGAAACAGATGCGATCGCTTTTACAGCTACATAAACCCGAAATTGAGAACTCAAACAGAAAAAGACATGGAATTGCTACATCAGTCTAGAGAAAGTGCAGAACAGTCATCTCTATTACAAAATTGTATTGTACGTAAAGCGACTTTCAAAGATAGATTGATTATGCTGCTACATTTGGAGGTTCAACGCGGAGCAGAATGCTCGGTCATAGAATGTAATGAACAATTAGTTGCTTGGGGAAGTTACACCAATTACTCCAAAGGAGCCTATATTTATAACTTGTATGTTGTTCAAGAGTGGCGGAGAAAAGGTTTAGGTTCATCACTAGTTAAGAAACTGATGCAGGAAGCTACTCAACCTGTCTATCTCCACTCTCCTTCTAGCCTAATTGGTTTCTTTACGCGCTTAGGTTTTGTCCCCTCTCATTTAGTCGGAAAACATACAGGACTGGAACCTATGGTTTACATTAATACATCAGAATCTGTATCAGTAGCAACAGAAAAAATGGATTAATCTCAAAAATTCCTACACTATCAAGTCTGATTGCGGACTCTCAATTCTTTGATTTAAGCGGGATATCTTGCCAGTTATAGGTTCTCGGTTCAATTCCCAAAGCCTTGAATATTTCCACAAGATTGCGTCCTGTATATCCAACAGCTGACGGCGATTTACCTATGAGCAACGGTAGAATCTCACTGAGTTCCTGGGCAATACTGCTGTTATCGCATTGAAACATTGCTTGTAAACCAGCCCTAAGTCCTGTCAGTATCCGAGTAGAGGCGTATATCTTCCTACCGTCAGGTTGGCTCATCGATCGCGGCTGAATCAATGCATGGTTTCTCAAGAGCTTAAATTGCCCAATATCTTGAGCTTCAAGTACAGCATCAATCTCATCTAGAGCCTGCTCGACAAATTCCTCGATCGCATATTTCATCACCAGAGGCTGCAACGCGAACAGGGTTTCACTCGCTTCTGTCGTTTCCTCAATCAGCATAGGCGAAGCCTTGTCGATTAGCGATCGCCTTTCCAACGATGCCAGTACTTCCAATAATTGCGATCGCGTTGGAGGGAACAGCAAATTATCTCGTAATTTGGACAATGAAACTGGCTTCCCTTCAATCATCAGCCAATACACTACCTCCTTTTCCAAATCGGAGAGACGGTT
>DATNPC010000370.1:0-21339 GCA_036703375.1 Allocoleopsis sp. | reverse complement strand
CGAGTTGTTCGATACTGGTTTCGTCCGTCACATCCAGTTGCAGGAATTCGACGTTCAGCCCATCCTCCTGCAACTTGCGGACTGTCTCCTCTCCCCGTTGGCGAGAGCGAGCGGTTAGAAATACTCGAAATCCAGCTTTTGCAAGCTGTCGGACAATTTCCAATCCAATTCCTTTGTTGGCTCCCGTCACTAAAGCAGTTTTTTCACTTGTCATAACGAAGGTAACTCAATGAGTTGGGATGCTTCTGAGCCAACTCTGCCATAAGGTTAACGTTTTGCTCATCTACCGCAGAGTTAATTCCAATCTAGTAAGCTAACACGCATCTAATTTGTATATTGTTGAGTTGTCGGGAAAACTGTCAATTCCTCTCCAGAGTTTTCCCGTCAGCCTAAACTAGCCAATTGAATGCTCAACAGCTTATCTATCAGCGATCGAATCCCCCAAAATCGGAAAAGCGCTTGGGAGTCTTGCCGTGTTTCGACCCCAAGCGCTTATTCCTACTTTCTCCTCACACACAGCTTCACTATACACTATCTGTTGTATTAGTCAAGTCTGTGGAGAAAAACTGTAACAACTGACGAATGCCTGGGTGGACTTCCACGCCACGGTCTCAGATTGAGACGATATGAGTACAACCTTAATTAATCTAATTAAGCTAATCCGAATTAGATCTACAGAAGAACGCCAAAAAGGTTAAAAACCTTACTTTACAAGCCTTCTTTTCTTCTGTCTTCTGCCTTCTGCCTTCTTGCACTACGACAATTTTGTCAGAAATCCCAAGAGCCGTTTTGTATTCGGTGTCAGCAGCGTGCGGCGATAGGCATCTGCGGCTTTCTTAATGCCTTCAGCTTGAGTGGGATAGGGATGAATCACATTCGATAATCCATTGAGACCCACTTTGTTCACGATCGCTGTTGTCACTTCCGATATCATCTCACCTGCATGACGGGCAACAATCGTTGCTCCAAGGATTTCAGCAGAACCCTGCTTGTGGTGAATTTTGACGAACCCATCCTCTTCCCCATCCGCGATCGCTCGATCTACATTACTAAAGGGAATCTTAATGGTATTCACCGCAATCCCCTTTTCCTGAGCTTCACGTTCGTACAGCCCTACATGAGCAATCTCTGGGTCAGTATACGTTACCCAAGGCATTACAAGGCTGCTGAGTTTAGAACGTCCAATGCCAAATGGAGAAAATAGGGTATTTTTGATGACAATCCGCGCTGCCGCATCCGCCGCATGGGTAAACTTCCAGTTCATACAAATGTCACCCGCTGCATAAATTTTGGGGTTCGTTGTCTGGAGATAATCATTCACCTTTACGCCCTGTTTCTGGTCGTACTCCACCTCAACTGCACCTAAATTTAACCCCTCAACATTCGGCGCACGTCCCGCACCCACTAATATTTCATCTACCGTTACTGACTCTGGGGTACCATCGCAGGTAAAGGAAATCGTTTTGCCTTCAGGTGTTTTTTCCACGCGCTCCATCTGACAACCCAGCACCAAGCGAATTCCTTCCCGGATGAAGACGTTCTGGACAATTTCAGCGGCATCGGCGTCTTCTTTATTTAAAATATGAGCGCCTCGATGAAAGAGTATCACTTCGCAACCTAAGCGCCGGAAAGCCTGAGCTAATTCGCAACCAATCGGACCACCGCCAATGATAGCTAACCGTTGCGGACGTTCCGTGAGAGAAAAGACAGTTTCATTCGTTAGATAACCCGCCTGTTCAAGCCCTGGAATCGGAGGCCGTGCTGCTCTAGCCCCTGTCGCAATCACCGCTTTCTTAAACCGGAGGATGTTATCGCCAACTTCAATCGTATTGGAACTGGAAAAACGAGCAGTACCGAGGAAGGTATCAACTCCAAGACTTTGAAATCGCCTAGCTGAATCGTGATGACTAATGCCAGCACGCAGTCTACGCATTCGCTCCATCACAGCGGGAAAATCCACGTCAATATTGGCTGGAGAAGAGATGCCAAAAACGTCTGCTCTCTGCATCTCGGCAACAACGCGAGATGACCGAATCATGCACTTAGACGGCACGCAACCAACATTTAAGCAATCTCCACCCATGAGATGCTTTTCAACTAAGGCGACTTTCAAACCCAACCCTAAACCAGCTGCACCGGCTGCTACCACTAAGCCAGCCGTGCCAGCACCAATGACCACTAAATCGTAGCGATCGGCGGGTTGAGGATTGACCCAATCGGGTGGATGAACCTGAGAGAGCAACTCCTGGTTATAGTCATCCATCGGCGAGACAATAACTCTCTCCACTGCTGAATTTGACATAAATCACTCGGCTACCAACTTCTATAGAGTCTAATGCTCGCTGCCGATCGTCTTCGCCACGTAGCGTTTCGGGAGACTTTGCAGAGATTTCGGCAATCTTTTCAAGTTTTTCACGTTTACCCCTTAGTGTAAAGGTTGACTAGATATCAGACTTAATTTAATCAAACTCCATGCATCTTCAACACTTACGTGATTCCCTAGTCAGCTTGTTCACCCCAGGGAGACGTACTGAGACATCATCCAATGTTGCTGGTGGACTCTCTGAGCAAAATCGCCTGATTGAGAGGCTCAAGTGTATTCGCCTAGATGAAGAGGAGGCTAAGTGCTTACAAGGCTACCTCACCACTATTCTGGAGGCTCGCTCTCAGGAGAACAATTCTGGAGAGATTCCTACAGATTCATCCAATTGTATTGTGCTGGAGATGGCTGACGAAGAGTTCCAGCAGTTTGCCCAGGTACTAGGAGAGAATGGCGTTCGTCTCTTCCGTGCGATAGTTGAGAGTGCTAATACCCAAACCTCCTCACGGAAGTTAGCGATCGTTGGTGAACATGGTGTGCGCTTATTCCGCATTCTGGTTCAAAATGGTAGTGATAGAAATTCCTTGCAACGGAATTAAACCAATCTTTCCTTACGGCTGAAAAAATAGGGTTGGCCAGGAACTAAAAGTGATTGTGTTGCGACATTAAACGTATTATGTGCCATAAGTTACTATATCATTCACGTTCAGCCAACCTGTCGCAATCTATATTTTTGAGAAAAGTCGCCTCTGATGAGATGACAGCAAGCCTGGAACCTAGTCTTGGTGCGAGGCGCTGATTAAGGCTTTTAAAGCTACGGGAAAGTCTACCCAGAGAGAATAGAAGAATTGATAAAGCTGTGTAGCTCGTAACTCAATCAATCGCAGAATTACAATAAGATTGAGTTAGAATGCTGTTGCTGGGGTTTAGAGTAATGTTAAGCGTCGGTTTTATCATCAATTTAGTGCCTGCAATTATTGGGAGTGGGGCGCTTTTTAACATTTTCTAAAATTCCCTCGGTGCTCGATAAGCTAAAAACTTTGACTTGACCTAGGCATCGGAGTTATCACCGATCGCTTAGAAAGACTGTTCGATGTCCTATAAAGATGCTCTAAGAGCAAATCTTTAGAAAATACCTCAAGTGAAAAGCTGGATGAGTCATTTCAGCTTGATTTGAGATGGAAATTTAACTGGTTTAGGAGAACAGGGAGCTTTCATCACAACTCCCTAGACTCGTCTTTTTAGATAGAGTTTGTCCCTTTGCAACTCAGCGAGGGAACTCTATCTACAGAGACTTGTTTGGGTTGTCACTTAACTAAGTATTTCTACTACAACAAAGGATCGTTAGTGATGTTGATTGACGCACGCACATTGCCTGCTGAAGAAACGATTGAGACTGAAGTTTGCATCGTTGGTACTGGCCCTGCGGGACTCAGTCTAGCGCGTGAACTAGCAGGACAGAACTTCCGAGTCTGCGTGCTGGAAAGCGGCAGCCTGGACTTACCCGACCCAGATACGGAGTCACTGGCCGAGGTTGAGACGGAGGGGGATTTCGTGCAAGTGGCTGCCGACCGGCGCAATCGTCGCTTTGGCGGTAATTCCAGCTACTGGGCGATCAAAATTAGTAAAGAGCGGCTGGGTCTGAGGCATGTGCCGCTAGACGAGGTAGATTTTGAAAAACGGGATTGGCTGCCTTATAGCGGCTGGCCGTTTGACAGAGACCACTTAATTCCCTACTACGAACGGGCGCAAGCGGTTTGTCAACTCGGACCGTTTACCTACGAAGCTGAGGATTGGGAAGATGCTACTAGTCCTCGACTCCCCTTCATCGGGAATCGAGTGACGACTCGCATGTTTCAGTTCGGACCTGGTGCTGCTTTTTATCAAGATTACCGCGACGAAATCAATCGCGCTCCCAACATCACCACTTATCTCCACGCGAATGCAGTGGAGCTTGAAACGGATGAAACCGCAAAAACCGTCACTCGCGTGCGCGTTGCCTGCTTACAAGGTAATCAATTTTGGGTCAAGGCAAAACTCGTAATTCTGGCAGCAGGTGGTATCGAGTCTACGCATTTATTATTGCTATCCAATCAAGTACAAAAGACGGGTCTAGGGAACCAACACGATTTAGTGGGTCGGTTCTTTATGGATCATCCCTTAGTTCACGGGGGTCTGTTTATTCCTTCCAATCCCAATATTGTTAACTCGATGGCTCTGTACGATTTGCGTCAATTGAGTTACGGAACAGTGATGGGAGGACTCTCCTTAACCAATGAAGCGATGCGTCGCGAGAAGTTGCTGAATATTTCGACATTGTTATTTCCCAGACATAAACGATTTCGCTCATCAGACGCGATGAACTCTTTAAAAGCCCTAGTCACGGCAAAAGCCTTGAAGGAAGGGTCAAAGGGAACGCTCCAACATTTGAGCAATGTGGTGACAGGTCTTGACGATATTGCCGCCTCTCTCTACGACAAAGTGGCCCGGAAGCCCCAACCCTTTTGGTCGAACTTGAGCCAAGGGGGTTGGTCGCAGGTTCCTAATAAAGAGCGGGTGTACCATGTATTTGAGGTTCTCCATCAAACCGAACAAGCGCCCCATCCCGACAATCGAATCGTACTAGGACAGGAGCATGACAAACTCGGCAGACGGAGAGTGCGGATGCAGACGCGCTGGCATGAAGAAGATATTCATAATGTCAGACGCGCACAAGAGGTGTTCGCACAAGAAATTGCCCGTGCAGGTCTAGGCGAGTACAAAATCGAGCTAGAGGGCGAACTGCCAACCCTATCTACAGCTGGTACCTCTCACCATATGGGAACTACTCGCATGCATACCGACCCCAAACAAGGTGTTGTGGATGCAAATTGCCGAGTTCATAGTGTTTCTAACTTATTTATTGCAAGTAGCTCCGTTTTCCCCACAGGAGGCTACGGCAATCCTACTTTGACTATCGTCGCCCTATCGCTTCGGTTAGCCGATCGCGTTAAAGACATTATGCATTCAGGCGATACCGTCTCCAGAGAACAGATTACCTCAGCGTTATAGTCCTTCTACATCTCATCCAAGGGTTCTCGGTCATCACCGAGAACCTTTTTTTTCGCTCGGCTTGGATTTCTAGCCTTCGTGTAGCGTCAGGAAAACGAGGATAGCCAGCAAAATTTGATGATTGTGTCTCTTTGTTAAGATTATTAGACTAAAATCTTAGCGCAATCATTCGGCAGGAAATAGATTTCCTCATTAATTTATGTACCTAACTTACTTCGGAGCAAATAGCTGGCTCCTCGAACTCGGACAACAACACATCTTAATTGACCCCTGGTTAGTCGGTTCCTTAATCTTTGGAAATCTCCCCTGGCTATTCAAAGGCTCTCGCCGTCAACCGCTTGACTCTCTACCAGAAAAAATTGACCTCATTCTCCTGTCTCAAGGTTTAGATGACCATGCCCATAAACCCACGCTAGAACAACTGGACAAAATGATTCCAGTTGTAGGTTCGGCGAGTGCAGCTAAGGTAGTCAAGCAGTTAGGTTATACCCAAGTCACCTCTCTCTCGCCCGGCCAAACCTTTACCCTAGCCGAGCAAATTGAAATCCGAGCGTTACCAGGAGCGCCCATTGGACCCTTCCAGCAGGAAAATGCCTATCTTCTCAAGCATCTAGATAGCGGTACCACCCTCTACTACGAACCCCACGGGTATCCTGCTTCAGAATTGAAAGATTACGCGCCTGTGGATGTCGCGATTAGTCCCATCGTCAATCTGGAACTGCCACTGGCAGGACCGATTATCCAAGGCAATACAACCGCTTTACAACTGGCACAATGCCTAAAACCCCAAGTCTTCTTATCGACTGCTGCCGGTGGCGATGTGGAATACGAGGGATTGATTAATGCGTTTCTGCGGACTGTCGGTAGTTTGGAACAATTGCGATCGCAACTTGCCGAACACCATCTTCCCACGCAAGCGATCGACCCTCAACCCGGAGAACGGATCGAATTAAATCTCTTGCGTCAAGCCTCGTAAGCCCTATTTCGGGAGTAGATCGGCAACTTGCAGCAAAAAATGTTAGCTAGATAACAATCCTGCGTTGACAATTTACGCTCGTCTTCATGAAGAATTGCTAGGCTCACCCTAGCACCTTCTTATCTTGTTCTAGATCGTGATTTTGATGAGAAGCAAAATCTGTTTGCCGTTCTGTCATTGTATCAGTAAATAGAAACTGTAAAAAACACATCTGTTTCTTTCTCTTAAGTTAAAAACTATTAAAAAATACCTTACATTTCTATACCTTTCGGTTATTCCCTCTGGTAGAGGTGTCACCTTTGTTCGAGTTGATAGTCTAGATGTAACAAAGAGAAAAATAATAAACGATTGGAAAGGGAGAAAACAAATGGGTATACTGGCGTGGATTATCCTAGGCTTGATTGCGGGTGCGATTGCCAAAGCTATTTATCCGGGGCAGCAGGGCGGTGGAATCTTTGCAACGATTGGTTTAGGAATTTTAGGCGCTTTGGTCGGTGGTTATCTCGGTAATCTCTTTCTAGGGTCGAGTGGAGGAGCTTTAGCCGGAGCAATAACTGTACCCAGCATTCTCTTTGCCGTTCTCGGTGCCATTATCCTTATCTTCATCTGGGGCTTAGTAACTCGACGGGCTGTATAAATCGCTTCAAAAGTCTGTTGGCGAACACGCAAACGAGAAAAAGCGCTGACTAAGGAGAAACTAGATGGTTACTAACATTATTGCGTGGCTGATCTTAGGTTTGATTGCGGGTGCGATCGCCAAAGCAATCTATCCAGGCTATCAAGGTGGCGGTATTCTAGCCACAATTGGTTTAGGTATTTTGGGCGCTTTGGTCGGAGGCTGGTTAGGTATTCAAATCCTGGGAACGAGTGGAGGAGCTTTAGCCGGAGCATTAACTGTACCTAGCATTCTCTTTGCCATACTCGGTGCCATCATCCTCATCTTTATCTGGGGCTTACTGACCAGACGCGCTATATAACACGTTTTGAGAAAGCTGATTTAATTGACGCTTAGCACATCATCCCCCATTCTGTACATGGGGGATTTTCCATAATGCTGGCACCAAGCCGTAATCGGGAAACGTTAGATTAGCAATGTTTCCCCAATCAACAGCAAGGAAATACAGAATGCTGGAATTATACCAATTTGAACTGTCCCAATACTCTGAAAAAGTACGGCTCATCCTAGATTACAAAGGATTGGCTTATCAAAAAATTGAAGTCACGCCGGGAGTAGGGCAGCTCGATCTATTCCGACTGTCCGGTCAACGACGGGTACCGGTGTTAAAAGATGGGAGTACAGTCATTAATGACTCTACTGCGATCGCGATGTACTTGGATCGTCAGTATCCAGACAAGCCGATCGTTCCCTCAGACCCCAAACAACGCGGACTGTGCTTGCTGATGGAAGAGTGGGCTGACCAGTCCATTGGTCTGCTCAGCCGGAAAGTGCTATTTGGAGCCTTAAGCCAAAATCAAGACTTGCGGACAGCGATTTTGCCAAATCAGACCCCTGATTTCCTCAAAACAGTGGTGGGTGCTGTTCCAGGAGAATTCTTGGATATTTTGGGAGCAGGGGTTGGTTACGGTTTAGATGCCGTAAAAGAGGCCAGAGACTCCCTCAAGCAAGATTTGGAAGCTCTGAGCTTGTTACTGCTCGATCAACCTTATCTCGTCGGCAACCAACCTTGTTTAGCTGATTTTGCGGTAGCTGGTTTAAGCCTGCTCCTCAAGTTTCCGTCTGGTCCTTACCTGGATATTCCTGAATCCCTCAAAGGGAAAGGCATTCCGGGTTTGGCGGATAGTAGCTCGTATGAAACGTTTTTTAACTGGCGCGATCGCCTTTATGCCGATTATCGCAAGCCTCTGACAACTTCTACGTCTACCACACCCAACGGCTCTACGCGAACGTCCATTGAGATTGAATAAAGGTAATTGTCTGCTCTAACAACCTGAGTAATTGATGACCTAAGCGACCCAAGGAACTGGGTCGTTATTTTTTGCGGTTAAACCCAGAGCGATTGCGAAAGACGTAGAAACTTAACAATTGCGATCGAACGGGGTGACAAAATGGAACGGCTGAGTCTTAATGTTGTCATTCGCCTTCTGCCAAGGGAGATAAAACGATGGCTCAGCCAAACCTTCGGGAACTTGCTAAGCAGGGCAATCCCAAAGCGATCGCTATAATGCTCGAACGGTCGCTTCAACCCCATAGCATTACAGCGAAAGTGGGTCGGAAGGAGGATTGCTTGCAAATCCTACTGGAATCAGATCAGCTCCCAGAGGAGCAGATGATGGTTTCGTTCATCCGTAATGGTCTGATCAAGCTGGAGGTTGAATCGATAACAACAGTAAAAGTCTATGCTCGCCAGACGGGTGAAGAGTCTCCCGCTTGGCAGCAAACATTTGAACTGGTCGCTCCAGAAGAGACAGCCTCCAGCCAACCGTTGGAGGCTGTTATCCCAGAAGAGACATTCCCCAGCATTGAACCAACAGATAGCCAAAATCCACCTCCTGGTGCAACGTTTTACAAAGTTTCTCGACCCGTCTCCCCTAGAGCCGAGACGCCCCCAAGCTCTGAACCAACAGACATTGAAAATCAACCGAGCCGTCTAGGTCATTTCGAGCCAACAACCTCTCGCCCACCGATTAGACCTCTCAGTGTTGGTAATGTGGTGAGTGCTGGATTGCGCTTGTATCGCGACCATTTCAAATTGTATTTAGGTTTAGCCTTCATCGCCCTGTTATGGTCTTTGATTCCGATTTATGGCTGGGCTAAAAGCTACCAGATGCAAGCACTGGTTGCACGGCAAGCCTTTAGTGAATTAATTAATCAACCGGAAAGTGTTAAGACTATTCAAACTCAGCTCGATGCTAAATTTTGGGGATTTTGGATGGTACAACTCTTAATCGGACTGATTAGTTTTGGCGTCTATATGGGTCTGTCGATGGCGGCAGCTATTCTAGTAGGACTACCTGCGGCATTTCTTACTGTTGTTTTTAAAAATAGTCTAGGTGTAACTCTCATCCTTGTTCTGCTACAGATTGTTGTTAGGCTAGCATCGCTCGCGATTTATCTTTGGGTGTACTCGCGTGTTTTTATTGCTGAATTACCTTTGGCGGTAGAAAACGATATCGGCACTGTAGACTGTATTAGCCGGAGTTGGGAATTAACAAAAGGATTTGTAGTCCGAATTCAACTCATCATTTTCGTAGCTGCGTTAATAGCCCTGCCTCTAATGAGCATTGCAATGACGCCTATCTTGTTAGTAATTCCATTTTTCACTACTCCTCCTTCTTCCCCACAAGAAATGGCGATCGCAATCTTTGGGGTTTTTGGCTTGGTGATGCTGCTCATTGCCTTGGGAAGTACATTGATGATGCCCTTCTGGCAAGCAATCAAAGCCGTGATTTACTACGATCTCCGCACCCGTCGGGAGGGTTTGGGTTTGCAGATACGAGACTCGCTTATTTAGTCAGAAATAGACAGAAAGTAGCCCCCTAATTCAGAGGAAGCTACTTTCCTAAAAATACAGCTAGGTCGCCCGTGTGTTTACCCTTCTTAGGCTGGCTGGGAACTTCTAATCGCTGTCCAGGTTTGAGAGCCAACAATGCCATCAGCATGTAGTTTTTTCGAGCGCTGGAAGGCAATAACCGCCGATCGCGTTGGGCGATCGAAGATTCCGTTGACAGGTCCGTTGTAAAGTTTTTGTTGCTTCAGCAGAGTTTGGAGAGTTTTCACGTTTTCTCCTCGACTACCTAGTCGGAGAATCACCACAGTTTGAGTTTGTTGGGAGGAACTAGGACTCATCGCACCAGATGTTGTTGGCGTTTGAGTGGAAGCGGGTTTCGGCGTAGTTGTGGCAGGTTGACTGGAATTCTGTGGTTTTTTAGTAGCAGGAGCCGCTGTTGCTGGCAAACCCATCACTAATAAGGGCATCATTGAGATGGTAGCAAGAGTTCCGAGAACAAGTTTTTTAGCCATAAAATCAAAATTTTTTATGCAATTGCGTGACAGATTCAACTTCCTCCCCGACAGTTACTCAGCAAGCAGCTCGTGAAGTAATTTTGTCCCAGTTAAGCGTTTCTAAATTGACTCGATTCGGGGAGTTGTATGATTTCCTTGGAGAGAGATTACTACTCGTTTATGTCTAAGTTATGTCCAAGTTGTGTCTAAGTTGTGACGTATTAGCCTCTCCCTTTGGGATCGCAAAGGATTCATCAGACCGACAGATGAAAGACAAATGTCTCGCTTATCCTACGTTCAAGTGAGGCTTAACCAGCTTGAGAAACAAGCCTGAGTACAGCAGTGCTTAACCTTGCTCAAAATCATGCGAAATTAAGACGGCATTTAGGGTTAAGAGAGTAACGTAACGGCAATGAACTACAAACTAGCTGGCACTATCGCATTGGTTATTTGGTTGACGCTCACAGGTTGGGCTGACGAGCAAGCTGTGGGTCAAAGCGCTTCACCCCAACTGAGTACCCCGCAACCCAGTACAGATTCATCGAGCGCAACTGATGCTCCTTTAAGCTACCAGTTTGAAACCTACACGAGTAAATTGATGGGAGGAAGCCGCACCTATGGAGTTGTGCTTCCTCCTGGTTATGAGCAAAATCCGACACAACGCTATCCTGTTATCTTTCTCCTCCATGGCGGACACGGTACTCCTCAAGACTGGTTGGAAACGGACAAGGGAGATGCGATAGCGACACTCAACCATCTGTATGAAGTAGGTCAGCTGCCACCCAGTATCGTGATTACGCCAGATGGCAATGACAAGCGCGGTTCTAGTCCCTATTGGGACCCCCAATATATTGATGGACCTAATGGCAAGGTTTCTAGCTCAATCGGTAATGAATTAGTGAAAGTTGTGCAATCGCGCTACCGTACCCTTCCTGCTCCAGCTTTTTGGGCGATAGGAGGATTGTCGTCCGGGGGTTGGGGGGCAATGAATGTGGGGCTACACCATCGCGATCGCTTTTCTATTCTATTTAGTCATAGCGGTTACTTTCGGGATAAGAGTGGTCCTCAAAATAGCCCAATTAACTATGTGAGAACCCTGAGTATCCAAGACCGCAAACGACTACACGTTTACCTGGATGCTGGCGCAGACGACGCTACATTTTTGAGCGAAAATCGCCACTTTCACGAACTGCTCGATCGGCTCAAGATTGCCAATGTGCTTCATGAGTTTCCTGGCGAACACACTTGGCGTTACTGGCGAGAGCATTTAGCCGATTCTCTTACTTTTGTGGGTAAACAGTTTCAATTAGCAGAACGCGATCGCAAACGTTAAGGACTAGAAAATTAGAGCGTCGCTACTCCAAGCTTGTACCCAAAAAGATGTTAATTTAATTTGTTTCAACACGCTGTTAAGTATAATTACTCAGTACAATAATCAAAAAGTACAAAAAAGTCACCGCAAGTCGCAGAAAATAGGCACCACGCACAAAAAATGAACGTAAGATAGGCTTGCATAGTTCAGCAATTTCAGTGATGGATTTGGACAAGCCCTTAGGTTCAGTCATTCAAGGCTCTCTTTCCGCAGGACTGGAAGTGCGATTGCATCCGGATGTCTCGGTGGAAGATATGCGGGTGGGTAAGTTTTTGGTCGTTCAGGGGATGCGATCGCGTTTTTTCTGCATGCTCACTGATGTCACGCTAGGAACTTCCAGCCAACGGATTCTTGCCAATCCTCCTAGCCCGGATGACGATTTTTTACGAGAAGTTTTGGCGGGCAGTGGCACGTTTGGCACGGTGAATCTCACCCCAATGTTGATGTTTACGCCGCAAGAATATAGCCGAGAGGAGAAAGGTGTTACCCTCAACGGCAACACGTCCTTAGCGTCGTTTCAAGCACAAAGTAGCGAGAGCATGGAGTTGCTGCCAGTCAAAACCATCCCCAGTCACTTCTCTCAGGTGTACGACGCTAGCGAACGGGATTTCCGTGCTGTTTTTGGTTGGGAAGATGACCCGACTCGGCGCAATTTTGCGATCGGCAATCCCCTTGACATGGAAGTCCCGATATGCATTGACTTAGACCGCTTTGTCGAACGCAGCAACGGTGTCTTTGGTAAATCTGGGACGGGTAAATCCTTCCTCACCCGCTTGTTGCTATCGGGAATTATCCGCAAGCAGGCAGCAGTGAACCTGATTTTCGATATGCACTCGGAGTACGGTTGGGAAGCCGTTTCCGAAGGCAAGCAATTCAGCACGGTGAAAGGGTTGCGGCAGCTCTTTCCCGGACAAGTGCAAATTTATACCCTCGACCCCGAATCCACCAAACGCCGAGGGATACGCGACGCCCAAGAACTGTATCTCAGCTACGACCAGCTCGAAGTTGAAGATATCATGCTGGTGCGTCAAGAGTTAAATCTTTCCGAGGCCAGTTTAGAAAACGCGATTATCCTCCGCAATGAGTTCGGCAAATCCTGGATTACTCAATTGCTCAATATGACCAATGAAGACATCCAGATGTTTTGCGATGAGAAGCGCGGGAACAAGTCCTCAATTATGGCCTTGCAACGCAAACTCCTGCGCCTAGATGAGTTGAAGTATATGCGAAGTGCTTGCCCCCATAATTATGTGGGTCAGATTTTGCAATCGCTCGAAGCCGGTAAGCATGTGGTGATCGAGTTTGGTTCTCAATCCAACATGCTGTCTTATATGTTGGCCACCAATGTGATCAGTCGCCGCATTCATGCCAGCTATGTGCAGAAGGCAGAGCGATTTTTGCAAACGAAAAATCTCAGCGATCGCCCTCGTCAACTTGTCATTACTATTGAAGAAGCTCACCGCTTTCTCGATTCCGCTACTGTTCGCCAAACCATCTTTGGCATCATTGCCCGCGAGATGCGTAAATACTTCGTTACCTTATTGGTGGTCGATCAACGGCCTTCGGGGATTGATAATGAAGTGATGTCCCAGATTGGTACCCGGATTACAGCCTTGCTGAATGATGACAAGGATATCGAGGCCATCTTTACGGGCGTATCTGGGGGACAAAGTTTGCGATCGGTGTTGGCAAAGCTGGATTCTAAACAACAAGCATTGATTTTAGGTCATGCCGTGCCGATGCCTGTGGTAGTACGGACTCGTCCTTACGATCAAACATTTTATGAGGAGATTGGAGATACATCTTGGGGAGAAATGTCAGATGAACAAGTGTTTGCAGCAGCAGAAGCAGCTAAGGCCGATTTAGGGTTCTAGGAGGTGGACAACCTTAAGCGCAGGGTGTAAGCTACCCACTTTAATCGGCTGGCTGGTTTCTCCGTCTAATTTTATTGGGAAAATCAGGAACCAACAGCGATTTTTCTACTTTTCCCTGTTGGTTATAAAAGCTCATTCTGCCCTGTCGATCGCACAGCCAAACTTCTTTAGCTTTTGCCTCAAGATACAAATCCTTCTTGAATTCCATTTCTTCTAAGGTATTGCTAGCTGATTTGATTTCCACGCAAATCTCAGGCGCAATAGAAGCAACATCTTCATCCTCAATAATGCTTAGTCGTTCGTCCGAAGCCCAGACCACATCAGCGACTTTGACATTATCGGAGGTTGCGATCGCGCATTCGGGAAAAGCGAATCCTGTATCAAGTAGAGAATTTAATATCTCTTGAATGATTCCCTGATAAATTGAGTGCTTGGGCTTAGCAGGACTCATTACAATTTGTCCCCATTTATTTAATTCAATCTTGAAGGGTATATCTTGTAAAAATTTATTCTCGCAAACTTCTTGCCATTTCATAACTTACTCCTTGAGGTCAATTAGCTGACTGATATCTGGTTGAAGTAACTTGGTGAGTAACTCAATCAGTTCATCACTCATATCATTAATTTGGATTTGGGAACCTCGGTAGTTGGAATTGAGGCAATAGCTCGTACTGGGAAGCACTCAGGAGGTCTGTTTTTATTTTGCCCTCCTCAAGACTGTAATGTTGTCTCAGGACTCAACGATCGCCTAAAGAGCAAGAGCAGCACAAAAGCCCAGCTGACTCTGCGCTGGGCTACAGGAATGTTTTTGTGGTTGACAATTAACATACACTCCTCACGTATCAATCAGTGTCGCTTTCATCGAGTCGTAGCGCCTGACTGCATGGGACAGTTCCTTAAGTGTACCCAGTTACCCCGATTAGCGATCGCTCCCCAACCCCAACTCTAAGTAATTGCCCATTACACCCAAAGGTGACAACCGTCTCGATGTTTCCCTTGACTCCTGGTATGGTCAGCAAGCCAGTCACGGTATCGTTGGATTGCCACTGTCCAATATATCGAGCTGAAGCTAGCTTGGGATAGAAGGCACTGCCAAATTGATAGACCATCCGGCGCAGTCCTGTCGTCACTGTCCCGACAGGTAAGTAGTCTCGCCAGGGTTGTCCCAGCTGTCGCACTAAGGGAATTTTGGGCATCGCCACCCATAATAAGCTTAACCAGGGGTCTTCGCCCTCCAGATGATGGAACGCGATCGCATTTTCATCCCGCCCAAAATACAGTTTTGCCTTGCCAGAATCCAGGTAGAACGACCCATCCGCCGCCATTTTGACCGTTACCCTCAGCTGTCCCACCAATTTACCCCGGCGGTAAGCCTCAAACTGGAACTGCTCATCCAGGGTTAACCTCAGAATCTGGGATACGAATGCATCGGGTTGGACAGACTCTAGAATCGCATTTTCATCCGGCGTGCATTCCGTTTGGAATTGACCATCTACCATCAGATTGGCAAAGCTGAAGGGAACCGTAGCCGCTCCAATTTCTGGTGTTAGTTGTACCTGGATGTGAATGTGGGGTTGAGGAGAATAACCGGAGTTACCGCAGCGTCCTAGGAGGGTTCCCCGCTCAATGCGATCGCCCTGATTCACGACAATGCTATTTTGGGCAAAGTGGGAGATTTCCACATAAAAGCCCCGGTCGTCATAAAGCACCACATGATTGCCCCAATTGTTGGCTTGGTCAACGCTGCCAACAGCACAGTCCTCAAGCTCGTTCACCACCCGCACCACCCATCCTCGCACGGGAGACAGCACGGGTTTTTGGAAGGCGTAATAGTCCGTTAGTTGCAACCCAGAACCGCTGTAGGTAAAACCCTGCTCGTCTCGGATGAGGAAGTCATAGGCATAGCGCCACAGTCCCTGATGCGTCCATTGTCCGTCAAATCCTTGCCAAACTGACCAACGACCAGCAAAGGGTAGCGCAAGAGTACGACCCGTTCCTGGATAGCGCAACCGTGCGGTAATTTCTCGATCCAGCGTTTTCTCAGGAGAGGCTTGAGGATACCCCACCAGCAACTGATGCCGCACCAATCCCAACAGATACAGCATCAGCATCGTCACTAAATTGTACGGTAAGGCATGGACGGGCAACGCAACAGCTGCCCAAAACACACCAACCGCTTCTCCCAACAGCGCGGTTAAGGCAACACCAATCCCCGCGAGGGCATAGCTTCTAGGGGAAGGCAGGAGATAGAATCCCCCGATCGCCAACGCGACTAAGATAAAGTTAAGGGCAGCAGGGTCGTAGTAGACGTAGGCAAACGTCCCGGTGAGGATACCGCGAATCGTAGTACCCAGAAGATAGCCGGAAGCCGCGAGCAACAACTGGATGCGGGAGTTGACCAACAGCAACGAGATGACGACAATGCCCACCCAGATATTGGGCAGGAAGAAGATGAGTCCTAACGTTCGCAGAAAACCTTCTACCGGAAGCGGCCAACCGATGGAATAGGCATAGGCAGGCACAATCGCATGTTGCAAACCCGCATAGCGGAACGCCGCTAGATGTACCACCCAACTGACGACAATGAAGGGCAAACTCAACACGGGGAGGTAAAAGAAGGTACGCAACAGGTGCGCCAGCGTCCAGGTAAGCAGAAAGGCGAAAACTCCCGCCGCTGCTGCCAGGAACATGGCGGCTGGACTTAGTTGGAAGAGATACCCGACACTCAATCCTGCCAACAACGGGTTATACAGAAATGGACTCCGCTCCAAGTAATCCTGCCCCAATTGCGTAATGTGGGCAAAGATAATGGCAGCTATCAATCCCGTTAGTCCCGTCATCAGCACGGATGGTTGCAACAGCATTGCAGACAACAACAGCGCTCCTGGGATAATGCCTCGTAGAAATAAAATTTCACTGGTAGCAGCACAGATCGCTTGTAATAGCCGTGCAAAAGGGTATAGTTTTTTCTGAAGTCTCGTTGTGATCGCGAACCGTTTTCGGGGGCGTTTGCGATTAATGCGATCGCCAGCTGCTGTAGATTGGGAGCGGATATCCAGCATAGTGTCTGATACGGAATAGTTCAAAGGTTGATGGTTTGAGGGGATGATTGGAGTGCCAACCTGGGTCAAAATGAGGAGCATCCAATGTCAATCGAAGACAATAAAGCGATCGTTCTCCAGTTCTACAAAGCTTTTGACAATCGGACTATTGACCAGGCATTAGCAATGCTTGCTCCCAATTTTGTCGCTCACCTGGCTGGTATACCTGAACCTCTCGATATTGATGGTTTCAAGGATTTTGGTATGGCGTTTTACTCAGCCTTTACCGATGGTCAACACACATTTGACGAGGTAATTATTGAAGGCAATAAAGTTGTCACTTGTGGAACATTTACTGCTACACATCATGGTGAATTTCAAGGTCTTCCCCCAACAGGTAAGCCCATCAAGATATCAATCATGCACATCGATCGCGTTGAGGACGGCAAAATTGTCGAGCATTGGGGGCAAGGCGATGCACTCGGATTAATGCAACAGTTGGGTCTTATATTTCTACCTAGTCCTGCTCTCCTGCCATACATTTTTAAAAGCCTGTTATCTAAGCTTTTTAAGAAGCCAACGGGAGAGGGGAAGAATCGTTCATAGTGCTGTAGACTTGCTCAATCGGTGCCTCAATCTAACCTACTCGAATGCCTTAGCGTACTTGGAAAGAATGGCACTGACTTAAGAACTTTCCTTGCTCACCAACCAACCCTTGTGCAGGGGGTCTGGGGGAGGCACGTGCGCTACGCGCCCCGCTTCGCTAACGTCCCCCAGTGGGGGGTTTCCCCCCAAACCCCCCAATCTGGGTTTTTCTCAAAGAACGACTACTTCTTGCTTAAGTCAGCGACATTCGACTTAAGCGTTTGTAGTAAGCGCTTAAGCGCTTGTGGCACTGAAGTGCCGACTACGAACCTATGTTATTTCAGTGCCATTCTGCTGAAGTCAGTACTATCCCAATTAGCAAGCCTGTGATTCAATCGGCGAGATACCGCTTGCACAGTTAACAGCCAAGCGAGATGGTAGATATTCTCGGCGTTCCAAATCGCTGAGGTCTTCCGCCCCTCGAATTAACTCAACATCGCCCTCTTCCGTAACCAGCACCACATTAGGTCGATATTCGATAAACTGGAGCCATTGTGTATTGTTGTAGGCACCCACAGTCGAGATGACTAAGCGATCGCCTCGCGATAGAGGAGGTAGAGCGATGCCTTCATCCACCACATCAATATTCATGCACAATGGGCCGTAAATCACCGACGTTTCCCAGGAACCGGGAACCGAACGGGCAAGCGCTACATCAAAGCGGTACCAGAAGCTGGTGAATAACACATTCACGCCAGCATCAATCACATAGGCAGGAGTTCCGTTAGGTAAGCGCTTGGTGCCGCAGACGCTTGTAATCAGCGTTCCGGCTTCATCCACCATTGCCCGTCCTGACTCAACAATTAATTTGGGAGTATGACCCGGTTTGAGATGCTTCCATAGAGCATCGCAGATGGCATCGGCGTATTCATCAATCGAGGGCAGCATCACCTCCGCTGCATGGTACGTGCCTTTTAACCGACTGCGGGACGGAAAGCCGCCACCAATATCGATATACTCCATACGCCAGCCGAAGCGGGCTTCGACCTCATAGCCAAACTTCACCATTTTTTCCACCTGACGGGCGTAGGCGTCCGGGTCCATGATGAAGGTACCGATGTGGCTGTGCAGTCCATTCAGACGCAACTTCCCACTGCTAGCCATGCGCTGCACCGCTTCCATGGCCTGACCCGATTCTAAGTTAAAACCGAACCTTGACCAGCAGGGTTGAATTCCAGCATCCAGATTCAGTCGGATTCCCACTGAAATGGGTTGTCCCAGCTTGGCGGCAATCGCCTCTAAATCTTCAAGTTCATCGAAATGGTCGATATTGACTGTCACACCATCTCGCACGGCTGCTTCTAAAGTGTCAAACGGCTTGTGTGGCCCGTTGAGGATGATGTTTTCTCCTGGAATTCCCAGTGCTTTCGCTTTGTCGTATTCCATTTTGGACACCAGTTCCGCGATCGCTCCTTCTTGGTGCATAATGGCACAGATGGCTTTGAGATAGTTGGTTTTATACGACCAACCAAACGTTACATCTGGGTAGCGAGTAGCAAAGGCATTTTTGATCGTGCGAAACTTACGTCGTAATGCTGGTTCGGAATAGACAAACAACGGTGAACCATACTGAGCCACTAAGTCATCAACCGCAACTCCCGCAATCTCGGTTTTGACGCGGCGCTGTAGCGAACTCACCCCTGCAAACTTATTCATCGAGCCACTTTGCAACTTGCGAATCGCGGGTTTCTCGTAGCTTTGCATCTTACCGTTCTCCTAAAGTGACTAGGGTTTGCAATGGGGTGGTGTCTGTGACAATTTCGTAGGTGTAGCGCATGAGCAATTTGCCTGCCTCATAAGTTGGCAGCGGCGGCAAGGGCAGTCCCAACGCTGCCCGCACCAGTCGCGCCGGAAGGTTAATGCCCACAGCTGTAGCGAAGTACGTCCATGCCGGGAACCGGGGGTTAATTTCGATCAGGTAAATCTCACCGTCCCGTTCGGCAATGCATTCCAATTCAAACGGGCCGCGCCATCGGGTATGCTCTAAAAAGGCTTGCGCGATCGCAAACAGACCGGGGTTGTGGATGGTTACACCACTCCAGATTTTGCCCAGTTCGGTGGTTCCCATCTTCTTAATCGCCACCAACCCCAGATGACTCCCCTCGCCATCCCCCACACCAACCAGATTTAGCTCAGTCCCGCTGACAATTTCCTGCATGATAATCGGATAGCCCCATTCCGCTGCCAGTTCGTGAAAGCGCCGCAGCAACTCTGACTCAGTGGACACTCGGTACGCTTTGTAGTAAGGACCTTTAATCATCAGCGGGAAGCCCAAGTCCGTTGCGGCGTCTTGAAGTTCGGGAATGGATGTGACGGCGATTGTTCGGGGTGTAGCGCTGCCAAAGGCGCTGGCAACCTCTGCCAAGCGTGCCTTATTGCGGAGAGCAAACTGGGCTTTGGTCGGCAGATACGTCCGGATACCTAGGGCATCGAGTTCTGCTGCATAGCGAATGTAAAGCGGCAGTTCCACATCAAAGTTGGGAATCGCACAATCGAGTCCATACTGGTGTTGAATGTGTTGTAAGCGATCGAGAAACAACTCCGGTTCGGCTGAGGGATAGGGCATGATGTAACGGCGATCGAACAGCCAGTCCATGTACAGTCCGGGTTCCATCACATCGTAAGCGAGACCGACAATCCGTAAGGGTAACTGGTTGTCTTCCCGCAGACTGCGGGCAACGCCAGTTCCGGGGCCGGGATTGTCTACGGCATTAATGCCAGTCACGGCAATGCTGGGGAGTTTCATCGATCGCCTCCTAGGAGTCCCAACAAGTTTAGTGTCTGAAGAAAGTCGCTCACATCCCGTTCGGCTGTGCTTTGGGCGATACCAAATTCGGCCGCTAGGACGCGGGCAATCTGCTGTCGGGTTTGCCCTTGTTGCAACAGTTGTAGAATGAGGCGACCGCAAGCGTTGAGCGTGTAACTCTCTCCAGTGGAGGGATCGAAGGCAAAGCGATCGGCGGTGAGATTCAGAGGTTTTAAGACGATTGGCTGGTTTTTCTCGGAGTGTGTGATGAAATTCAGTGCATTGGCGAGCATTGGCAGTTCCTTTGAACGAGAGATGAGTGGGTCGAGCTATTGGGCATTACCAGGGCAATCACCAGGAGGACGGGGCGGAACTCCCAACGCTTCAATCAACTGTTGTTCGGTCACGCCCAGTTTTGCCGCTGCACCTTTAAAATCAGGAGGGGGCGGAGGAGGAGGTAGAACTGGGGGTTCGGCAGGTACTCCTAGGGATTCTTTTAATTTGGCTTCGGTAACTCCCAGTTTTTGGGCAGCAGCAGCGAAATCGATCCGGGGTGGCTGTCTTCTGGGTGGCTGTTGTTGTGTGTTGGATGGCGATGCAGTCTGTGCGACTTGGTTCGATTGATTGGCGATTGTCCGGTTGGGAATGGCAAAACTGGAGGTTGCGATCGCAACTGGAATCGCAGATAAGATGAGTAATCGTTTAATCGTCATGACCTGAAAACTCCTTCGGTTGAGGGTTTTTGGTTGTCTATGTTTCGATTAAGCCGACTAAAAATTACAAGTTGCCCTCTGTCTGAATTACAGTTTTGTAATCTTCGGCAAGTCTCTCCAATTCAATACATCCCATAGACAATAGGGTTGTAGCCCGAATCGTTACTGGAGGCGTCCAATGACTGGCTTAACGGTTAAAGACCTGGAAAAATTACAAGTGCAGCATCCGGACTATCGAATGGAGTTAGTAGGTGGAGAGATTATAGTTATGAGTCCGTCAGGATATGAATCCGATGAAGTCGCTGCTGAGATTATCCGACTCTTGGGCAATTGGGTCAGACCTCGTAGATTGGGGCGAGTAACGGCATCCAATGCTGGATTTATTCTTCCGAATGCTGATAAGGACGTGCGTGCGCCGGATGCTTCGTTTGTGCGAGCAGAGCGATTGCGGCGAACCACAGGAGACTATGCTCAGTTAGTCCCCGATTTGATGTTTGAGGTTAAATCCAAAACTGACTCGTTGACTAGGGCGTGTCATCAAATAGATGTCAATCTAGTTTAAAATCGATATCCTCGTTTGCAGGTTGAGTAATCTCAGGAGTGCTAGAATGACACGCCGCTATGCTTTGCGGGATGA
>DATNPC010000369.1:0-5558 GCA_036703375.1 Allocoleopsis sp. | reverse complement strand
GTGAAGAACGGGTCAAAAATTTTTGCCTGGACTGATTCGCTCATCCCCAGTCCATTATCTTTAATACTAATTCTCACTCGATTACTCTCTAACGGTTGAGTACGAATCGTAATAGTAGGACGGGAATTCTTGTTCGCGTTGTCCGCTCTATCCGAATTCTGCTGGTGGACGGCATCAATCGCATTGCTCAGGAGATTCATAAATACCTGATTGAGCTGTCCGGCATAACATTCGACTAGTGGTAGGTTGCCATAGTCTTTAATCACCTCAATGGCGGCATATCCTGACTTTTCCTTCAAGCGATCGCGCAAAATTAACAAGGTGCTATCAAGTCCCTCATGAATGTTCACGGGTTTCATCTCGGCGGCATCTAGTCGGGAGAAGTTTCGCAATGTCAAAACCAGTTCGCCAAGGCGCTGCGCTCCGATTTGCATAGAGTTCAGCATTTTTGGCAAATCCTCTTTGAGAAAATCAAGATCGATCTCTTCAATCTTGTCTTGAATTTTAGGGTCGTTAGGAGTAGAAGCTCGTTGGCAAAGGTCGATTAAATCTAGTAAATCCTGCGTGTAGTTATCGACGTGAGTCAGGTTAGCAACGATGAAGTTGACCGGATTACTAATCTCGTGAGCAACACTAGCAACCAGTTGTCCGAGACTTGCCAGTTTATCGCTATGAATCAGTTTAAGCTGTTGGAGTTCTCGCTCCTGCTCCAATGCCCTAATCACATGGATTTCTGCTTTTTTGCGCTCGATCGCATATCGAATCGAACGTTCTAACAATTGCGCTGAAATTCGATCTTTGACCAGATAATCCTGTGCCCCAGCAGCCATGGCTTGTAAAGACAGTTCCCGATTGTCCGCTCCAGTTAGCACAACAACTGGGATATCGGGTGCAAAGGCTTGTAGCTTTTTGAGGGTATCTAATCCAAATGAGTCAGGTAGGGAAAGGTCTAACAAAACTGCATCAAAGCGATCGCAACTGAGATATTCCATGGCCAGATCGAGCCTCGGAACATGGGTTAACAACCAATACTCTCGATCGTTTGGACTAGAAACGTTGAGGTTGAGAGTGGAACTAGCCAAGTTGTCTTGTACAGTTTTGGTTGTATCTACCCGTCTATAGATTGGGTGATAACCATTCCTCTCTAGTTCGATCGCCAGCAACTCTGCATCATCGAGCGAGTCTTCAACCAGTAAAATACTCAGCGGTAGGTTCATCCAATTCATTCGCTTTGATGTCAGTTTGTCGAGTACCGAATTTCCTAAATTAGAGCGTAAAGTAAACTATTGCTCCTCGATCGACCTCACCTTCTGCCCACACTCGTCCCCCATGTCGGTGAATAATGCGTTGAACTGTTGCTAGTCCAATACCAGTACCGGGGAACTGAGTGCTTGAGTGTAAACGTTGAAAGGCTCCAAATAGTTTATTCACGTAAGCCATGTCGAAGCCAGCCCCGTTGTCACGCACAAAATAGGCGGGTTTCGCTGGGGATTGAAGCATGACACCCAATTCAATACAAGCGTGTGACCGAGACGATGTAAACTTCCAAGCATTATTCAGCAGATTCTCTAGCACAATGCGTAACAGCCGTGCATCCCCATCGACTATCAACTCTGACGCGATCGCAAATTCGACTTGTCGTTCGGGTTGGCTTGAGTGCAGTTCTCGGGCGATTTCACGAGCAATCGCACTCAAATCTACTGTCGTGCGGTGCATCTCGCTACGAGTTACCCGAGATAACTGGAGTAAGTCATCGATCAGTTCTCCCATACGTTGAGTCCCGGCACGGATACGCTGAAGGTAATGTTTACCCTTATCATCCAATTGGTCGTTGTAGCGATCGAGCAGGGCTTGACTAAAGCCATCAATCCCCCGGAGCGGTGCCCGTAGGTCGTGGGACACTGAATAGGAAAACGCTTCGAGTTCTTTGTTAGTGGCTTCAAGTTCGGCAGTCCGTTCTTGCACGCGACATTCTAACGTTGCGTTAAGTTCTCGGATTTTTTGCTCGGTTTGTTTGCGATGGGTAATGTTCCGAGCAATCGTAATCAAACCAATGACATTTCCTTCGGCATCCTGCCACGCGCTTTTTGTCGAAAGATAGGTTTGTAAACTATCCCCGATTAGTACATCTTCTTCAACAACTTCCATTTCTCGGTTACGAATGATGCGGCGATCGTTTTCCATCAGGGAAAGCCCCGTCTCGCGTCCGAATAACTCAATATCATCTTTACCCAAAATTTCTGACTTAAGCTTCCCTTGAATGTGGCAAACCGCCGAGTTGAGCATCACATAGCGACCTTGGCAATCTTTGACCAAAATAGCATCGGGCGTTCCTTCAATCACAGATTCTAGGAGGTTATAGCTGTTTTGCAGTTCCTCTTGTGTTTGTTTGCGCTCCAATTCTGCCGCCGCTCGTGCAGCAAAAATACTCATAATCGATTTAGCACGTTGCTCGTCAGCTAACGGCTTATCATCGAGAATGCATAGATGACCTACAATCTTCCCAGATGTGTTCAACAACGGTACCCCTAAGTAAGACTCTGCTTGCATCTCTAGCAAGTCTCGATCGCGGGGAAATATTTTTTGCACATCCTTGGGATAACAAAACATTTTTTTCTCTTTTCTGACAATTTCGCAGGGCGTGTTGGTTAGGTCATATTCAAAGTTCTCTCCTAACCGATCGCCTGTCCAAAATGCTAGAGTTTTTGTTCTACCAGGTTTGTCGCTGATGTCTTCCGTTACCAGGGCATAGCGTACTTCCAGTGCTACCGTTAGATGTTGAACCAGTGCCGAAAAGAAGGCAACGCCGGTTACGGGTGCCGTGCCTGCAACGAGGCTCTTGAGGGCATTTTCCGAACGTTTGCGATCGGTGATATCGCGGACAAAGGCTACGTGATATTCTTTGCCCTCGAATTGGAGAAAGTTGACATTGACTTCAGTGGGCGTGATGCGGCCATCCTTGTTCCGATAGCGAGACTCAAACGTCATGCTGCTGTGTTGCTTTACGTTTTGCCATTGAGCAGGCCACATCTCTAGTGGCAAGTCTGAGACGAAATCGTAGACATGCATACTCAGCAGTTCGTCTGCACTATAACCGGTTAACTGAGAGGCTGCCCGATTCACACTGAGGATTTGAGCATCGGGAGCCACTAAAAAAATTGCATCGGATGCCTGTTCTACAAAAAACTGAGTTAACCTGAGCGTCTCCTCCGCGCGTTTGCGATCGCTGATGTCGAAGCGAATCGCTAAATATTGGAGCGGTTTTCCCGAACGATCCAGAAATGGGACAATGGCAGTATCAACCCAGTAATACGTTCCATCCTTAGCTCTGTTCTTAATTTCTCCTTGCCAAACTTTACCCCGAGCAATGGTTGACCAAATGTCTTGAAAGAATGCTTTGGGATGATAACCTGAATTGACAATCTTATGAGTTTGCCCAATTAGTTCTTCTCGGGAATAGTGGGAAATTTCACAAAACTTGTCATTCACATAGGTGATGACTCCCCTGGCATCAGTAATCGCCACGATCGCCGATCGATCTAAAGCGAATTTAAAATCTGATAAGTCTTTGAGGGATTGGCATAGTTCTGCCTCGGTTCGTTTGCGATCGCTAATGTCAGTCATGATACCCATGCCACCGATAATCTCGCCCTTGGCATCGCGCAACGGTGCTATGTGAAGACTGACATCAATGACTGAACCATCTTTCCTGAGACGCTGAACCTCCAATCCTGTAGCGACTTTCCCCTCCTGGAAGCAAGTATGCAAGAAGGTTTGGAAGTCGTCCCACTGCTCGGTTGGAATCATCGGCAGCGGACGCCCAAGTACCTCTTGTTCGCTCCACCCGAAAATCCGTTCAGCGGCCCAGTTCCAAAGCTGAACCTTACCCTCTAGATCGAGAATATCGATGGAGACGGGCGCAGCTTTAATCACGGCCTGAAGCTTTTGATTCGTTTCCCACAGAGCATTTTCAGCTCGCTTGCGTTCAGCGATTTCGGCTTGCAATGAAGCATTCACATGTGCTAACTGTGCCGTGCGTTCTTGCACTCTCAGTTCTAGCTCGTCATGCGCTCGACGCAACGCTTCCTGTGCCTGCTTGCGATCGGTAATATCCTCTACCATGCCAAAGACGTAGGCTACCTCACCCGTTGGGTTGCGAAGTGCCGTTGCCGTCAAATTTCCCCAGATAATTTCTCCAGTCTTTTTGACATATCGTTTCTCGATTTGATAGCCGTTGCTCTCCCCTCGCAGCATCAACTCAGCGTAGGGCTTCTCGGCTGCCAAATCGTCAAAATAGGAAACGCTGACACAAGAATTGGATAGCAATTCTGACTCGGTATAACCCAGCAGCTGACAAAAAGCGGGATTAACCATAACAAATTGAGTATCTGAAGCTCTAGCAAGGGCAATGCCAATCGGAGCATCATTAAAAATCCGACGGAATTTTTCTTCGCTCTCGCGCAAGGCAACTTCAACCCGATGGCGCACGACAATCTCCCCTAGGAGTTGCTCGTTAGTTTGAATTAATTCAGCCGTGCGCTCATTGACTCTCAGTTCCAGTGCTTCATTCGTTTGTTGTAGAGCTTCCTCTGCCCGTTTTCGCCGAATCACCAACCCTAATTGATTGGCAACAGAGACGACTAACTCAACTATTCGTTTGTCCTCTTTAGAGGATTCAAATTTAAAGAATACGAAAACGGCGAGTACCTGTTCGTCAGCAATTAAAGGAACTCCCAGTGCTGCTTTAATACCCACTCTCTGTACCATTCCGGTACGCAGAAAAACGGATTCAGGTTGCAGTGAAACATCCTGAATCCATTCAGGTTGCTTGGATGCCCAAACTCTCCCTGCTATTCCAGATTCGAGGGGAAAGGTAAATGCTTCGCTATAGCATCGAAAGGCATTGAGTCGGTCAGTCGAGCTATACCAAGCTGGACTGAGTTCTAGGATTTGCGCTTGAGAATTGGGAATCCACGCTTCTCCGAAATCCCAATCTGTTACTTCACAGACGTTGCTCAGTGCAACACTCAGCGCTGAGTCAAAATTGGGAGCTTCACTAATGGCTTGAGTAATCGTTTGTAACAGACGAAGTTCTTCTTCTCGTTGTTGGCGTAAGCGAATCTCACCATAGACATCGCTAATATCGCGTGTAATGCAAAGAACTGATGCGATCGCGCCATCTAGAGACAATTCCGGTACAATTCGACTGTGATAATAGTCCATTCCATCCGGTTTGGGAAATGAAAACTCAACCATTTCCTCTTGACCCGTCTCAAACACTGTGTGAATTGCCTGCCAAAAAGCAGCCAGTGCCTCTGACATCCCCACATCTCGGTTGGTTTTACCGATAAACGCTTCACGCGATAATCCTGTTGCCTGTGCGATGGCGGGATTGATGTAGAGATGACGTAAATCGCGATCGAATCGGGCAATGATATCCGGAGCATTTTCCACCAAGGCTTTGAATTCTTGTTCGCGTCGGTTGAGAACATCTGCTTGACGCTGGCGCTCGGCAATTTCCGCTTGTAGGGATGCAAAGTGGCTCTCTAGCTGTTCGT
>DATNPC010000368.1:0-2434 GCA_036703375.1 Allocoleopsis sp. | reverse complement strand
ATCCGAACCAATCCCATGTTCGCCAGAAATACTACCGCCCACTCTTACGCAAAGTTTCAGAATTTCTCCACCTAATTCTTCTACTTGATGCAGCGCTCCCGGTACTGAATTATCGTAAAGAATCAAGGGGTGAAGGTTGCCATCACCTGCGTGAAATACATTCGCAATGCGGTATCCATATTTCTGACTCAATGCTTCAATTTCTTGCAGGACACCTGCCAGTTTCGTGCGAGGAATCACTCCATCTTGGACGAAGTAATCCGGACTCATATGACCCGCAGCAGCAAAGGCAGCTTTACGACCTTTCCATAATTTCAGACGGGTTTCTGGGTCACTGGCTACTGTAATATTGCGCGCTCCATTTTTTTTGCAAAGTTCAGCAACGCGCTGTTTATTGGTTTGCACTTCCACTTCTAACCCATCGAGTTCCACTAACAAAATAGAACCCGCATCTCTGGGATAACAATTGGTGCGAGCAACGTCTTCCACCGCATTGATGCTGAGATTATCCATAATCTCCATGCCCCCAGGAATAATTCCAGCACCAATGATGTCGGCAACGGCAGCACCGGATTCTTCAACGGTGGTAAAGTCGGCGAGGAGAACGCAAATGGATTCGGGTGTCTTGAGGATGCGGAGAGTAATTTCTGTCGCAATCCCCAACGTGCCTTCAGAACCGACGAATAAACCCGTGAGGTCATACCCTGGCATTTCTGGCACTGGGCCCCCAACATCGACAATTGAGCCATCTGGGAGAACAAGTTTTAATCCCAAGACGTGGTTGGTGGTGACACCATATTTCAGGCAATGGACGCCACCCGAATTTTCAGCAACATTACCCCCAATCGAGCAAATAATTTGGCTGGAGGGGTCGGGGGCATAGTAGAAACCCGCGCCACTCACGGCTTGCGTCACCCAGTTGTTGATGATGCCGGGTTGGACGACAACTCGCTGATTTTCCAGGTCAATGTCGAGAATGCGGTTCATCAAGGCAGTGACAATCAACACGCAATTTTCCACAGGCAGCGCACCACCGGATAAGCCCGTTCCGGCACCGCGTGCCACCCAGGGGATTTCGTTGCGATCGCAAATTTTCACTGCCTCTGCCACTTGTTCGGTGGTTCTTGGCAGCACAACTAACGCCGGACGCTGGCGATAACTCGCTAAACCATCGCATTCATACGTCAGCAATTCCTCTTTGCGCTGAACCACGCCGTTTTTACCGACAACAGCTTCAAATTGCTTTGCGATCGCTTTCCAGTTCCGTGTTGTGTCTTGGGCAATCATGAGTAGCGGGCGTGAATGGTAGTGGCAATACTCTCATGATCGCACGATCGCATTAGCGAGCGCGACTGAGGGCTACCCTCTTCCCGTTCCCATTGCCATGGATAGAAGGTTCGGACGGTGCTATCTCTTGCGTCAGTTCGCGGTCATCCTCGTCATGCTTGGCTTGGATACTGCATCGCTCAGCACTGTAAACAAAGACACCTCCCGTCTCGATTTTATAAACCCAAGCATGGATATCGAGTTCGCCACTGTAAAGCTTGGAATGAACGGCAGGGTAAGTCCGTAAGTTTTCGATTTGAGTCAGGACGTTCTCCTCAATCGCGGCGTTCAGGAGTTCTTCACTACCACAGTCTTTGTAGTGTTCGTTGATAATTCGACGAGTAGCCTCAGCATACTTTAGCCAATCGTACACTAAAGGCATGCGATCGGTGCGATCGCGCATTGCCAGGAGTCCCTTCATCGCTCCACAATGAGAGTGACCGCAGACAATAATATGTTTCACCCCTAACGCTTCAACCGCGTATTCAATCGCTGCCCCTTCACCCCCCGTCGTTGCACCATAGGGGGGAATAATATTGCCCACATTGCGAATAATGAACAATTCGCCGGGTTCGGTTTGAGTAATCAGATTTGGGTCAATCCGGGAATCGCAGCAAGTAATGAAAAGAATTCTGGGGTGCTGTCCCATCGAGAGTCGCTCAAACATCTCTCGATGACTAGTGAAGTAATTGGTTTGGAACTGATGTACACCCTTAAGCAACTTTCGCATCGCATAGCACCTGATGGAGTTATCATCACTTATAAATTAAATCAGCGGATAAGCCTGCATTATTTTGCATTATCCGTATAAAAGCCATTCGTTTTTTGCATACGCTTTGACTATTAGTAGCCAGCACTCATCGGATAGCCTTCTAGAGAAATTTTAAGGAATAAAATCTGCAATATTAGTAATTTTGTAACATTTTTAATTGATTACATCTTTTTCAACAATTCTTTTCCAAACTAGGTAACCTTCCTTCTTCAGATGTACGCCATCATTTGTATAAAGTTTATCCAAGTCACCATTGCTATCCAAGAAAGCTGAGTATAGATCTATATACTTAAACAAAAATTTGTTAGTAAGATTTTTGATTGTTTCATTTAATTC
>DATNPC010000367.1:0-5662 GCA_036703375.1 Allocoleopsis sp. | reverse complement strand
GTGAGAGCGCACCGGGCAAAATAAAGGGTTCTTTAGTCGATCATATCTAAAGCAATAGTCCAACCCGTAAAAAATACGTGTAGTTAGACCAAGGAAAGGTAAAGAATCACTGTAGAGACGCGACATGCCGCGTCTCTACAGTGATCGCTATGTAGGGTGGGCATTGCCGATTAGAACTTGAAAAACTAGTTCTGTCCTTATTCGGCAATGCCCACTCTACGCTGGAACATCGGCTTCGCCCTCAAACCTGTGCAATCCTGCGATCGCGTGGAAGGGGGTTCGGGTGTGTTTTCAAACCCTTCGATCCCCCCCAGCCCCCCTTAAAAAGGGGGGAGAATCTTCTCAAAGTCCCCCTTAAAAAGGGGGATGCAAGGGGGATCTTCTTAGATGAAATGCAATAACGGGTAGTCTGAAAACACGCCCTAGGGGGTTAGGTTTTTCGTGAACTTTTCCACATGACGTGAAACGTCAATTCTCCATTACCGTTTGACCCATTACCCAAATCGCGCTCTATTCTATTTAGTATTTACGATCGCGATGTTGGTCTTGACCGACAGGCTTTCAACGCTTGAGCGCTCAAACCATAAGTAATGCAATCATCGCTTTCCATCGCCTCACTCAAGCTCTCGCTGAAGTTAATTTTGGTTAAATCTTGGCTGGATACTGGAACCATTTCCAGCTTCTGGTCTTCACATTGATGGAGGAGGTCGAGTTGCTCTAAGATTAAGCCAAATTCATCCGTACTGGCAGCGCTGAGATTGATTTCCCACAGAAACGGGCGGACTCGATCGGCTGTTGTTTCTGCTGGTTCCCAAACGCGGAGAGCGTAGCCTGATTCAGTCTTTGTTATAACGTGAAGGATTGGCATTTACTGAACTTTTATCCTGTACTGACAAAACGCGTTTTTGTGAGGCGATGATTTTCAGAAAATGCACCGATTTACAGAAACAGACGTAGAGGGGCTTGATTAGTTCGCATCTGGGATGATGAATTCAGCTACCTATACGCTGACTGTAGAGTCCTTACTTAAGTTTTAGGGTATTTTTGTGATATTTCTTCAAATTGTCCTCTGCCCGAAGACGTATAGCTTCAGCAATATGTCTTAATATTTTTACGCCAATTGGCCGATCGCTTTCCAGCCAAGTTCATTCAAGCTCCACTGCTCACTGTTCACTGTTCACTGCTCACTGCTCACTGCTCACTGCTCGACTCGCTAGCAGAAACGTCTCTTCAAGTTCCTGCTGAACGGTGGCACTCACGGAACAATCGCTTTTCCAGCACTCCACCAGCAACTTATTGGCATTGTAGTATTGCTGGAGCGATCGCGTCTGTTGCTGATCGAACTGCCAATGATGGCCTGCATCCTGATGGGCTAGGAGTACTGCTTTTAATTGCTCCGTCCACGTTTGGTGATGCTCTTGCCACCATCGATCGAATTCTTGCGAGCCTTCCTGTGCGTCGGGAAGTTGAGTTTTCAAGGCTTGGATCTGCTGCTGTAACTCCAGAATGCGATCGCGCGCCAGCGCTAAGTCATACTCAAGAGTAGCTTGAATAATCTGGTCAAGGATATGGACTCGCTGGATGCCTGGATGGCTCGATGCTCTAAACGTTTGGCGAGGGAATTCAATCTGAAAATTCAAATATTGAGTGTAGTTCGGATCGAGAGTCTGACAAAGGGAAAAAAACAGAGGCAGAGGAAAGTAAGCGATCGGGAAAAAAGTGATATTAGGGATAACCTTAAGAGCAGCAGCCAAATAATGATCGAAAGCTAGGGCTAAGGCAAAGTAAACCGCTCGGCCTACCGTTCGATTGGACTGTGCTGAGACTAACTGGGACTTTTGAGCAATCCATTGGAGAAATTGCAGCAATTTCTCGTCCTCACCGAGAGGTCGATCGATTTGTTGCTTCATCAATAACAGTAGGGCATCCGCCTGAGGCAACATTTCAGCAACGAGTAAAAAGACTTCTCGCCAACGCTTCTCGGTAACATGGCGAACGAGGTGTCGTAAAGGCGAAGGTTGCAGGTTGGTCGATTGTACTGGGGCACGCTGCAATGTCTCGCTTTCGAGAGTAAAGTATCTGGCAGTCAGGTATTCTTGAAAAGTGAGATGGGAGAACGAATAAATTCGACGCGATCGCTCCACAATTAATCCATGTTGGCTTTCGATCGCTTTGAGTACCGCTTCAGTATCGAGCTGTAATTCCACAGGATCGGTTTCTGTTGGTAGTAATAACTGGAGAAAGTTGGCGATGAGTTCCTGAAGTTTGCTTTGTTCAAAGAAGTAATCCCCCTGCTCAAACGTAATGAACCCGAGGTAGTTCAACAGCTTCATCTTGTCAGCTAAGGACAAATTTCGATACGTGTTATCTCGTTGAATCCCTTTAGCTTCATCCCATCGCACCAGCAAAAGCTCTAACCCCTCCTTATAGAGCTTGCTGCGTTTTTTCGGAAACATGGCTTTGGCTTGAAACACGATGCAAGCCAGATTGAGTAGCAGGGGTGTCACCACCAATTCTCGAATTCGCCGATTTTCCGATCGCTCCAATTGGGCAATAAATAAACCGGCTATCTTGAATCCCTCTTCTCGGTTGGTTCGGGCAGTTGCGGCAAAGAACTTTTGGGAAAAGGCTTCAATTTGGTGGCTGGTAAAGTTAGCCAGCTCAACTTCGGTAAAGCCTGAAAAACGATAGGGCTGCGCGGCAATTCGACAAGTGATAATAAAGTGATTTCTGTAATAGGCTTGGGAGAGCTGGTTAATCTGTTTGATCAGTTGATTGATATCGGATGCGGGAACCTCATCTAGACCATCTAGTAAAATTAGCAGTTTGCCGCGATTTAGTAAGCTTTCGGCGTCTGCGCTAGAGAGACCACAGCTGGTAAATTCTTGGTAGATATAGTCCCGTAAAGATAGAGAGTCTCCGTTGATATCCTTGGGGCTTTCTACAAAGTATTTCAACCCAAAAAAAATGGGTAGTCGCTGGGGTTGAACGGTTCCCTGAATACACTCAAGGGCGAGATACTGTAAGAATGTGGTTTTCCCCGTCCCTGGTTTCCCCAACAGCATCAACTTAGAGTATCTGGCGACAGCGTCTAGTCCTGAAACGCGTTCCTTTGCAATCGGATTTAAGCCGATCCGCTCAACGGTATCTTGAGTTGGGTCAAAGTCTTCGAGTAAGTCATCAATCTCTAACCATCGTTGGTATGGGAGTGCTTCCACAATACTGACATCAACATAAATATCTCTCAACGGGATCGAGCCAGAAACAGCCCACATCTGCAAGCCACCACACTGGGCTTGGATTTTGTCTTGATAGCGCGATCGCACTTGTTGTTCCCAGTCCTCACTCTCAAACTCATGATCTTGAGACTTTTTTGCTGCCTCCGGTACAACACTTTCGGGTTGAGCGGCAATTTCTTCCCAATCGAGATCGAGCTGAAAACAAATCTCCATAAAAACACGCCGCTCAATCGGTTTGCCAGCCAAAAAGCGCCCGATAGACTGGCGAGTCTTTAAGCCCACCTCATACGCTAAGTCCTGCTGCGTCCAGCGCTTACGCGCAATGGCTCGCTTAGCTCGAATAATGCCTTCTGTCGAGGCATAAAGCGATCGCGTTGCCATGAATTTTTCACCTCGTATTCTCGTATTAGCTATGGGGTCAGTTGCTCAACATTCGTGACGTATTGACACTGACAAGCCAACACTCAGTGTCGGTTCGCTCCCCCAAGGGGGAGCGAACCGAACTCACCTTTGAGGTCGAAAAAGTGACATGGGAGTTACATCACCATGACTTATCTGATGGCAGCTTGTCGTTGTAGCTGACTGGATACTTCTAGCCGAAGTTAGGGTGCACGTTTAAGTCGCGTCCATCTTTTGGACACTGTTTGTATTGATATAGCGGTTCTCAGTTGGATGCGATACATTTTGACCTCTCTCCAGACTCTTGAGAGAGGCCTTGAGTATGACTCCCCTTACCCTTGCAGGGAAGGGGTTGGGAGTTAGGTTTTTCTGCAGTACTTCACGCAACTGAGAAGCGGTATACACTTCAGTCGCAGCCAGTTCGGGGCGCGCCTCACCCTGCCACGCTGGCAAGTTGGAACTACTGTTAGACCAAAATTGCCCGGATTTTTTCGTGCCAGGGTAATTCCTCACGTTTATATGCACTCTTTAGCTTATATCTGCGATCGTATCATCTTACCTAAGATAGAAGTTTAAATCGTAATATTTAGAATAACGAGGAGTGAATCGCTGATAATTGCTAAGCGTTCGTTTCATTTGAATTCTCTTTAGAATCGATCTCGAACAATTACAACAAATCATACGAATTAACACATAATTAACCGTCGTTTGGGTCTTGATTTAAACCCTAAAATATCTATCATGGAAGCCGGATAGTATTCACAGAGCAATGGTTGAAAACGACATTAAACCTATTGATGTTAAAAGTCAAGACAATGAGTACAAAACAAGAATTAGAATCTCTTTATCAAAAGTATTGTGTTATAAATCACTTGGTTGAGAAATCAGAAATTCCAGTATCAATAATCTTGTCCCTCACGAATCTACTGCAAGAGAGTCAATGTGATTTTTCGCGCCCAGAGACAGAAGAATATTTATCCTTACTACGTCTCTTGGCTCAGGAGATGCTCGATTTAAGTAATGCAGCAATCGCAAGTATTACAGCAATCGATACCCCACCGCCAATAGATTGGGAAATAGGAGGTGAATGTAATGACTAAGATGATAGATTTAAAATTGCAAGTTGTTGAAGAAGAACTAGACAACTATTTAGAATCTCAGGGCGATCCGATTTGTCGCTCTATTTCTACAAATCCCGATCTGCGACAAAAATTAATTGACTACGTGATGAGCCGAGTTCCAGGTTACTACCTAGTTCTGGAAGATAGCGAAAAACGCGCGATAAAAAAATATGGCTTTTCTTATCGCTCGATAGTGCTACGACTGCAATTAGAAGCTTATATTCGGCAGGGAATCTATGAAGCGATCGGGCAGCCTAATAATTGTTAAGAGACCCGACTTCTTCAAGAAGCCGGGTCTCTGAATAACAAAAGTTTGTCACTTCAAGGAAATTGCTCGATCAATTTTTGACTTGAGCCCCGTGGAGACGCGGATCGTCTTTAGTCGCGGCTGAGACAGGAGCGTTAAAGGTGGAAACCTGTCCGCTAGTTTGGGCGTAAGGTAGAGGTAGGGCAGTAATTAAAGCCTTTAAGTTCTCCTCCATAACAGAGCGAGGCTGTTCGCCGATTGTCTGAGCGATCGCTTTTCCGGTTTGATTTAAGAAAACAAAGTGAGGAATGCCATCCACCCGGTAATTGAGGATTTCTGGTAGCCACTTAGTGTTATCGACATTCAGCATCACAAAATTCATGGAATCAGCAAATTGCTGCTTGAGTTCGCCCAAATCATTCGCCATCGCCTGACAGCTCGTACACCAGTTAGCATAGAACTCCATCAATGTTGGCTTGCCATTACTCAGGGCAACTTCCAACGGTGTGGATTCTGTGGCTTGAGCCTCCAGGGAAGCGTTATCGGTTTGGGTTTGCAGTCCTAAAAAGAGGGCAACACCCAGTACGATTGCAACTAGCGCAATTAAAAAGTTTCTAATGCGCGTCCCCGTAGTAGTTCCAGGCTTGGGAGAGGGG
>DATNPC010000366.1:0-38951 GCA_036703375.1 Allocoleopsis sp. | reverse complement strand
TTCCTGGGGTCTTGGGATGGAGCTACGGGTAGCGCTGGGTAGTTGTGAGCTATGAGCCAGTTGATAACCTCTTGGCGTTGCGAACTGTATTCTTGAGTGATTAATGACATGAGTAGCCTCTGTGCAGTGTAGGGTTGATACTCCCTACCTGGCTTGCGAGGAAGGCAAAAATCATCTTGTGGCACAAGCGGCTGAAGCAGTGGCACAATTGTTTAAGTAAGACGGTGTGTAAGACGGTGCTGACCGTCAAACCGTCAAACGCGGTTTCTGGCTTTCACGGCTTTACGGATTGCCAAGCAAGCGAAAAAACCGGCCCCAAGTCTGCTAGACTTAGGCATAAAGTACCGCTCTGCTGCTAAGGCGGCAGCCAGAGTATGAAACAAGTGATTATTGCCTTCCTGCACCACCTTTTGTCAAGCCTGAGAAACTCTGAAAAGGTGAGTGGTAGGGGAAATTTAAATTTGTTGAATTGTGTCCCGCTCTCAAGGCGGGATTTTTATTGGAATCATAAGTAGTTCATGTGAGCTGATCGGATCATAAGCCAAAAGATGCCTGCTGTAGAATTTTTGAGTTTCTGTGAGAGTGTGCGGTAGTACTTTATCCAACCGATGCCGCCTCAGGTTTTGGTTCTTTCGGCTTGCGCTCAAAAACTTGGATATTAGGCTGGTCAAGTACAAAGCCTCCCTCAATCGGTTCCCCCATCTTCCCGGCGAGCGCAGCTACCCACATCGGGTAGTTTTCCTGAGCCTGTTCGAGCTTCTTAAAGACCTTGGGTTTAACCGTGACTCTGACAAGTTGACCATCGCAGTCAAGGTGAAACTGTTTCCAGCCGTTCTCTACAGTTTCTACATCGGCTGGCATTTCATTAATTTTGATCGTCAATTCCAACTTCCCTGGTGTTGGCATGGTTCTCTCCTAATAATGCGATCGCTCCTCACTCCTTACTCCCCCCGCAGCCATCCCCAGCGCTTGCCCTTGGTTGGCTTCTCTGGCTGCGGTTGGATACCTTACACAGCCAAGCTAAGTAATTTGTCATTTTCGGTCATTCTTTTTTTTATTTTCTCTATACTTCCTTACTTCAGCCTGTGCCTGAACATCCTGATAAACCCCTCTTCTGATGTATTCGGCTATCAGCGACGACTTGGGGATGCCAGTTTCTTCGGCTAACTCGCTGAGTAGTTGATTTAATTCGTCGCTGATCGAAGATGTAACTTGAGCCATGACATGGCAAATACAGTGTTTCTAAAGTATTTCCCATTATCTTCGAGTATCGAGATTTTCCAAACAGCCAAGTACTCTCAACCCATATTTACTTGACGTTTACATGGTAAATCCTTATCTTAGGGGTAGGCAAGGACAGTGAAGCGAAAAAGGCAGCACGAACTCCGCACAGCTCAACTGGGTAAAACCTTTGAAACGGTTATCCTGATTGGGTTCCAATGACTAGAGTGGGGAAGCTGCTCAAATCACCTCACAATCACTTGCACAGCCAGATTTTTTGCACAACAGGACGCATACGCAACCATGCCAACCCCTTCTGCAATGAAGGTCAGGCGGTGCGGTCAATTCCTTGATATCCCCGTTCGCAAGGGTGAAGCGGCTCGATTCCTCGGAGTCCACCGCAACACTGTGACAAAGTGGGATAGCTTTGCTCGAAGCCACATTGAGAATTACCGAATGCACTTCGAGCAATCAGGGTCTAAGGAGCAAGCGCCGCTAAACCCATATCGTTTCTGGGTACTGACCCGACTCAAAGAGCTTTACCGGATTTATCGAGACGAAAGCTTAATCGAGAAATACGTCAAAGCTCATCCCTACGACTTCAGCTACCGCACATTCTTTGAACTACGCAAACAGGAGAAACAAGCGTCATGAATAAGACACAGGTAATGGATAAATTCGGATTCACCAATGCCGATGATTTTGACGCTCTGCTTTTGGACTTGGCTATTGACCCTGAAGCGGAAGAATTGACAGACGCAGAAGTCGAGACTGTAAAAAACCACGTAACAGTATTTGCCACGTCTCTAACGGCATTACCGGAAGCACAGGAACCCTACAGCGGGAACGGAAACGGGCATCAAACCTACACCCCACCTGTGGGTGCAATGAGCGTCATCACCAATCAGGGGTTGCAATTAGCCAAAGAAACGGGATTACAGATTAGCCAGGGTGCCTTAGAAACCCTCTCTCAATTAACGTTTGATAAAGGTCGCCTGGACGCTGCCTTCCTTGAGAATGCTTACTGGTTAGGGCTTCTACGCCAACAAAATCAACTCCGTGCTGCCAACACCGAGAAATTCATCCGGCTTTTGCAGGCGCAACAAAATACAAATATTGACATTGAAAAACTGGCTACTGATGCGGGTTTGATGAGCAATGATGAACTCGTAAAAAAACTCTCAATAGTGGCTCCAGAAACTCACAACACCAATCTGAATGCCACAGTTGCAGCAGCGACAGCTTGGTAGAGCTGATGGAGGCGCTCTTAACTGAAGAATCTCTGCGTCTGTATTACCAACAGGAACTTGAACGAATCAGGAATCAACAACAATCACAACAATCTTCGGAGAAAACTATGTCTCACGTCATGGCAATTTCAGCTCTTACAGCCACAGCCGGAGCTATCAGTTTGGCTTTCCCGCCTGTTGGTATTGCTTTTGGGTTATTGGTTTTGGGTGCCGGATTAATAGCAAGAGATTAATGCAATGCAATTAATTTATCATCTGTTTTTCTGGGCGATGCTCATAGTCCTAATCGAATCCGGAATTCTAAATTTTTTGAGGTGTTTTCAATGACCACCACCAAATTATTGACCGAACAAATCACGTTAGCAGGACTGCGTCAACAAGCAGGACGTCTGGGAATTCCGAACTTTGCCAAGATGCGAAAGCAAAAGTTAATCAGGGCAATCATCAATGCACAAAAGGGCTGAATATAACGGCATTTTGGTAAGTCTTGAAGCTCTCACTATTGGCAAACAGCAGCAATGGCTTGAAAATCATCAACCAGAGCCAAAAACCAAGTCAGAAATTCAGGAACGAAAACGGGTAAAGCGGCTTATCAAATTGTCGAGGGACGAAGAAAACGAGTAGGAGATTTCCTAGCATGGAGAGCCTAGCTTACCTTCATTTGGAATTAGCCAACCAGCAACCTGAAGTTCAACAAAACACCGATTCAAACAGCATCGGTGATAGCTGGAACGCAGCCGGATGGGACGAAATTTTTGACAGTTTAAACGCAGAAGAAGAGGAGGAAGAATGATTCAACCTGATGTACCGCCGCGCCTCGTAGAAATACAAACCAAAACACCAGATCGCCAACGCCAACACCAGCTTTATGGCTCGGTACTCGACAGAATTACGGGTAAAGCCAGCACCAAAAGTTTGACCGGCTCCGGTGCTGACCTTTACTCCCAGACCAAAACGAATCGATAGGAGATTTTTCAATCATGCCAACAATTAGCACATCGGTAAAGACGCTCGGATATTACGTTCCGACGCTCCCAGACCACATTGAAGAAGAGTTTGGCTCCCACTTTGAGAACCTGAGCAAACCCGAGCAGTACACGCTCTTAGCTGTATTTGCGGGATACATGGCTTCTGTAGCTGAAAAAGAAAATTACGAACAAAACCTGAGCGATATCTACAACGACGTTCCTGGGTATTTGCCCAGTCCGATTGTAGACCTGCTATCGGAGATTGAAGAAAAAGAGCGACTTTCTAACGGCACTATCCTTGCTCTAACAATCGCCCTGGTGCTGAATATTCACTACACCCATGTCGAGGAGGAGTAGGATGTCACAGGAATTTCAGCCTACTCCAGCCCAGCAAAATCTTCTGAATTTTCTTGACAAATTGGAGTCTTCTCCTTACAGCCCAGAACTGATGCAAGAAGGGTATCAAGCCCTTGATGCCGCAGTCGAAGAGAATGAGCGGCTAATGGACTCCATCAATGGGGCATCCAGTGCGCTCGCGACCGCCAAGAAGTGCGCCGAGTTGGATGGGAAGCAGGAGTCGTGAATGATTCATTAAAACAAGCCGCAGAGAAAGCCCTAAGTGATGCTGGAGTGCCTGTTAATCTTGCTGCTCAATGTGCAGAAATCGTCGCGAAAGACGACCCCACAAAAGAGAATCTAGGTCGCACTCAAGAGGAACAGCATCTCATCAATAGTTCGATGCAATGGATGGCGAGCGTTGCGGGACGAAGTCCAAGTCAAGGGATTTTTTGAAAATTAAGGAGGTGAAATAAAGATGAGGCTGGATAATGACAAACACGAAAATCTTATCCAGCTTCTCGCATTGCTGACGACGCTAATAATTTTCCTCACCTTTGCTACAAGCCTTACCCTAACAAGGGTACTGCTCTTGTAATTCGGCAATGCGCTGTGCCAACATCATCTCGATTGACGGGATGCCGGGTGTCTCTGGGGACAACCACCCCAAGCGCGTTTGCCCCAAGCCAAATGTAGTCTTGTGTCCCGTCCCACAGTAAGGGGCAAACTGTCCCAAGGCATAGAACAACTGCTCGAATTCGGGTTGAGAGGAGGCAGCCGACGCTAATCCCAACTCGATTGCACCCGTGAACCCCGTGACCGAACCCTTTTTTCCGGCTGCGACTTTCACTGACTCCAAGCGGTGGCGGTGAATCAGCACGAACTCCTCCACCCAGTCTAAAAAGGCATCTTGGTCGAATTGTCTGTTGGAAAAGTCATTCCAGCGGCGCAGGTAGCTGTGAAACAAATTGTTGGGTACGGGTAAAGGGAAGTGATGCCCCTTGCGGCGAAAGCTGGTGGGGGTAAGAAAACTGAGTTGTATCGTTGTTGGTGTGGGATGAGCCGCTACCAACAACTCACTGTAAGTCGTTGGCTTTAAAGCAATCTCGTAAGTGCGAATCAGTAACGAGGTATCACGTAATGCGATCGCTTCTGGTAAGTTTTGCACCCATTGAGCCAGCCATTGGACGACGGGTTGGGAGAGGGCGGTTATGTACCAACGGTAAGAGGAGTCTACCTTGAGTTGGATGTTTTTCCCCGCACCGAGCAACTCGCCTTCTAACCCAGAGATGGAAAACGGTTTCTCGGATTGACCGTCATGCAGGTAGGCAGATAGTTCCGAGTTAGTTTGACGTACTTGGTCTAAGAACCAAGCGTGCAATCCAACAGTGTACTGAGGATAGAGATAGTCTGCGGCGCGAGGGGTCAATTCAAAGACTAATCCCACCAGTTCTGTTTCATCCGACCAACTGAGGTCGGACGGGGCAGAATCTTTTTTAGTGCGTTTGGGTCGAGCCATTGTCCTATTGATTGGACTTGGTGAGAATTTTAGCTGATTTCCATCCCCTGTGGGGGATTCATTGGTTGTTCAACTTGTTGCTCTAATTGCTCAACCACTCGCCTTAATTCTCCCGCCATTGGACTGGGGTCTGTTGGCTGGTAAAGTTCTAACAGAGAGTGGTAAAACCACAATAGTCCGTCTTTACCTGATGTAAATACTGACCAGAGATTTTCTCCTTGTTGACGGTAATCCTGTAGGAAAGACCGTGCATTATGGAGTTTATCGGCTAATGCGACTCGGCGCACGGATGGAGAACCCTGACGTAATTGTTCGAGATAGCGCTGTTTGCGATCGCGCCAGGGGGGTTTGGGGATGGTATCGGATTCGGTGCAACCATCAACAATTGCCACTACTGTATCGCCAAAGCGTTGTTTGATTTCTTCGCGAGTGGCTTGTCCCCCTTGGTCTTCGACGGCATCATGGAGGAGAGCTGCGATCGCTTCGTCTTCGCTACCTCCATCTTCGAGGACAAGAGCTGCGACGGAAAGCAGGTGGGCAATATAGGGAGCACCGCTAGCTTTACGAGTTTGATGGCGGTGCAATTGGTGGGCGTACACCAACGCGGCTTCAAATCGAGCGGTGAGTTTGGGTGCATTCATGTCTTGAGTCATTTAATTGTGGTAGTTTTGGAATTCAAGAGCAACCTCTTGGGCAATTTCGGAGCGCAGTTCCCAAGGCAGTAGCACTTCGCCTTTGGGTCGCCAAGCTCTAAGACGCAACCCGATGTTAGTATCACCTTCTCGATACCAGGCTTTGTAGTAGGCATCTTGGGACGAACGAGATTTGAGAACTGCTAATAACTTTTGTTGGTGAGGTTTCGGGGTATGTTGTTGAATGAGCTGAATCGCTTTTTGATAGCGAATTCGCTCAAAGGTTTCGTGACGAAACGTGTCTTTGATGTAGCGATCGTGAAAGTTGCGCTCAAAGCGTAACAGCAGCAGGCGGGAGGGGAGGTAGAAATCAAAGCCCCAAGCGTTTTTCTCGATTTCCTCTTCAATGTCATCGGGAGTGGGGAGGTTGTGAGGATACCGTTGCCGTAGGCATTGAGGAATCTCTGGATTGTTCCAGTCTAAGGGGACGATGTGTTCAATCTTATCTAACCGAAAGTTATATCCCTCGCGTCTGCGTTCTGGGTCTTGACCAATCGCACAGAGGTAGACGGCGCGTTGCATATAGTAGACGCAGATGGGGTAAATGATGCAATCCACGCTTAAGCCGAGTTTGGCACTGTAATAGACGAGCTTTACAGGGGGTGTGGGCGTTTGCTGCCACAGTTGTTTGAGTTGGTGTTGCCAGTTTTCGACTCGATCTTGGTTGGTTGAGGAAACGATGTAATCGACTCCCAGGAAAAAGCGTCGAAACCCGCCGATGGGTTGGGAGAGATTTTGGGCGATCGCGTTCAGGTCGAGGTTGAGTGGGGGTAAGCTATCGAGGTTAGGCGTGGTATACATAAGGTCTGAACTGCCGGATGCCGGGAAGTTGGGCAAGTCTTGAATTCGGTGATACTGTTGTCCCTGACGTTTGAGCCAGCCTTGTTCCGTGAGAATTTGCAAGTCGGTCAACAGGGAGCGGCGAGTGACGGCAAAGAGTCGAGTTTGCAAAAGCTCATCGAGGGATTTGCCAGAAATGACGGTTTCACGAGAAATCGCATCGTGTTGCTGGAGGGCGCTGCGCCATTCCGGTTCGGGGACTCCCGTTCGGGGGTGGAAAATCCAGTCAGCGGTGGTTTTGGCACAGGCACAGTTGGGGTCGTGCAGGTCGGGAATGGCTTCGCCTTTGGGGTGAGTGGAGCTAAAAAACGCATCGCGCCAGTCGGCGTAGGTGAACGGGTCATTCAACCAGACGCGGTTTTGCTCGTCACCGTAGAGACTTTGTAACCAAACCCACAGGCGGATGGCTCTCAGGAGATTTTGTTTGAGAGAGCCGCGTGCTAACCACTGGAGGACTTCGACGTGGGGGCGAACGTCTTTGAGTGGGGCGGTGTTAACGCTAATGTTGGCTTCGGACATTATCTCGCTGTAGTTGCCTTTGCCTTCTAGAGTAGTTGGGCTTGGAAGAGGGGTCTTCCAACTGTCTTTAAGATAGAGCTATCGATTTAGGAATTGGGCTGATGACCACTTACAACATCGAACTGGATGGCGAACGTCTCAACATCGGTTTTGCAGACCCCGCTCAGAATGACCAGATTGTCCGGGATGCGGCGGCACGTTTGGACGAAATGGCGGAATCTGGGGAACTCAAGGGGGGACAACTGCTCAAAATTAATGGGCCGGCTTCTTTGCCTGTCGCTTGTGTATTGGCGCATAAGGTGGCGCATCTGTTTGGAGCGGTTGGAGTGTTTGACCCGAAGTTGGGGAAGTATGTCATTTCCATTACCCATAACCCTACCTACAAGCTGGGAGATTTGATTGATTGAGTGGGCACGAGAGGCAAAGAGTGGATTTGCTCCTGTTGGGAAATGGGAATAAGAGGCTTGACACCCTAAGTTGAGGATTGTAGTATCAATGTATTATAAAGGAGTGCTTAGAGCTTACGAGTTCCCAGTGCAGGCATTTAAGCTGGAAGTGAGCGTACTGCGATCGCCATTTCTCCACAATGAGGTTTTTTGATTGATGAATTGACGTTTAAACGTTGTCCGCTGCCACTGGCACTCAAGGGAGTGTGCTTCGATTCAGGGTTGACTAAAGGACGATTGCGATGAAAGTTGTGCTGTGTGGGCCGCCTCAATCAGGAAAATCGTGTTTGAGGGAGGGGTTAAAGCAAGCCATTCGCCAAATTAAGGGAGCGCCTTATCCTTATGCGTTCTCGGCTTGTCCTGATGGGGAAGGAGCCTGGTTTACTGAAACGGCACGACGCAATCTACAAGAGGCTAGACAGTACAAGGAAAATTATAAGACTCCGTTCACGCTGGAGTTTGCAACTGTCAGAGCGCAGTGGGTGAGGGATTCTAAGGAACCTCTGACGATTGTTGATGTGGGTGGAAGGATTGATGAGAAGAATCGGTTAATTATGCAATATGCCACCCATGCGGTGATTTTGGCGGGGAAGATGAGTAAGGTTCCAGCATGGTGGGAGTTTTGCACTGAACTGAAGTTGAAGATTATTGCGTCGTCGCAATAAAGTAATTGCTCTACGTGAAGTACTGCGCTCAGGCTCAGAGGCAACTAAGCAGTTTCTTAGTGTTTATAGGTTAAGTCATTTACCTTCTTTCTCAAATTCATCTGTTGAAGATTTACAGGTAAATGGTTGGATTGATGGCGATGACGGAAGAATTTGTGGCTACTTTGATGCAATCGAAGCGATGGAGTTTTATCTCCCCTTACCAGGAGTAAAGGCATGAGTACCTATTGTCTAAAAATCAAGCTCTTGAGCGATACCACATTTGGTCGTGGGGATGGAGTTGCTGGCTTGATTGACCAGGAAGTAGAGCATGACCTTTATGGATTTCCCTACCTGCGAGGTCGCACATTGAAAGGGCTACTCCGTGAAGAGTGCGACAACTTGGTAGCCCTTCTCCCCCCTGGTCGTCCTCCTTCTTGGCAGGAAGTTGCAGATACCTTATTTGGTGTACCAGGTAGCGGCATTGGAACAATAGCAAGGATGCACGTTGGGGACGCCTGCCTACCAGAAGATTTGCGTCGAGAGGTAGCAATTCAATTTGAACAGGAAGAGTACAGACAGGAAATAACTCTGACACCAACGGACATTCTTTCGTCCCTAACAACATTCCGCCGTCAAACTGCTATCTCTCCTAAAGATGGTACGCCTACTGAGGGTAGTTTGCGATCAAGCCGAGTGGTTCTGCGAGAACTCTGTTTCTCTGCCTCACTTATGCTGAACACTCAACCAACCGATGATCTAAACAAGATGTTGGCACTCTTGGCAGCTAGCACACTGGCACTGCGGCGGATTGGCAGTGGACGCAATCGAGGACGCGGTCATGTGCAGTGTACCCTGTGGCAGGGAAGGGAACAAATTACAACCCAACATCTACGCTATTTTGAGCAGGAAACAAAGGCATGAAAGCAATTACCTTTCTACTGCACACAGAACAACCGCTTTTAGCTACCTCGTTTCAGGGAGATCCGAACAGTGATGTTTCCTATCCCTATATTCCAGGCAGCATGATTCGAGGGGCGTTAATTGGTCGCTATTTGAAACAGAACCAGATACAAGATTCTGACATTGTTGCCGATGAGAATATCAGACGCTTGTTCTTCAATGGCAAAACACGCTATTTGAATGCCTATCTACTGACACAAGAGCAGAAACAGCCTCGTAGTTTGCCTATACCTCGTTCTTGGTTTAAGCAGAAAAATGCTGAATTACCGAAGAGAGGCAGTCATGAATCATTAGAAATCTATGATCTCAGCCAAGTAGAGGTGACTGATGAAGATATATCTCTTAAATCCTTGGGTGAGAATTGTTGTACAGTCAATGATAATTCTGTGGTGCTTTATGAAGTGGAACGACGCATCAACATCCACAACGAAAGACATCGCCGCCGAGGACGAGCGACTGAAGCTAAAGGCGAAATATTTCGTTATGAAGCTTTAGATAAAGGACAAAAATTTCAGGCAGTAATAGTCTGTGAGGATGCAGATGTCCAAATAATTGGGGACTTGCTGAGACAAAACGAAAACCTTTGGTTAGGCGGTTCTCAAAGTGCAGGTTACGGACATACCCAAATAAGTGAAATTCAAGATCAAGACTGTGAGACTTGGAATGAAGTTGGTGAACTCGTTGAGAATCGCCTTCAGCGCAACAGCCTACACATTACACTCCTCAGCGATCTAATTCTCCGGGATGAATCAGGTCAATATATTGTAGAACCACCAATACAATTACTGGCTGAGGCATTGGGTTTAGAAGAGCAGGAGCTGAGAAAGAGCTTAAGAAAAAGCTACATGAGTGGCACTTTAATTGGAGGTTTTAATCGAAAATGGGGACTACCCTTACCTCAAGTACAGGCTTTAGCAGCAGGTAGTATCTTTGTTTTTGATCCAGTTCCACTTACTTTAGAGCAGATTCGTAATCTTGAAATTCAGGGCATTGGAGAGCGAAAGGTTGATGGTTTCGGACGAGTAGCAGTCAACTGGTTGAATCTAGATGACTGCACAGAATTTAACGCACGCTCACCAGAACTAGAACTCAGTTCTACTGAGCCACCCAAGCTACCCGTTGGTTCAGAGTCAATTGAACTGGCAAGGGACATGGCAAAAAGATTGCTGCGTCAAAGGCTAGACGCAATCCTTCTCAAGAAAGTTGGGGATATAGATTTGCAGGGCAGAATCAGCAACAGCCAACTTTCTCGGCTAATGCTTGTAGCAAGGAAAGCACTGAATGATTGTAATCTTGCCTTGGTACGTGAGCTACTAGATAACTTGCCATCAAATGCCAGGGGTCAGTTTGAGTCTACTAGAGTTAATGGCAAATCGCTTGATAGACAAATTCGGGACTGGTTAGAAAAACCCTCAGATTGGCTCGACAATCTGCAACCCGTCAATATTGCTGGTGAAACTTACAACTTGAGTGACGACGAAAACTTAGCGAAGGAATACACACTGCTCTTAATTATGGCAGTTGCCAAAAAAGCTAGTAGGGAGAAAATTAATGACTCAAGACCTGCCTAGAGCAGACCATCGGCTGATTATAAAGCGCATCATTGTACGGGGTACACTGGTACTCGATACACCAACTTGTTTAGGCAGTGGTGATGCGGAAGGACTAACCGATCTAATTTTACTACGTGACAGTATTAGTCCAAAAGCGCTGTTGACAGGTTCATCTCTTGCTGGAGCATTGCGGAACTATTTACACGAGCGAGAACAAGGCTATGGCAAGCCCGAAGTTCGTAAAGGTTTCGCTACCAAACTATTTGGTCATTTGTTTCGCTATGAAGAGGATGAGACAAATAAACCAATTACAGACGAGGAAAGTCAGAGTCCATTAATTATAGATGATGCTATTAGCAGTAATATACCTGTCGTTGAACTCCGAGATGGAGTCAAAATCAAAGGAGCAACGGGTACAGCTGATGAGGGAGCCAAGTATGACTTAGAACTGCTAACCGAAGGGACACAGTTTCCACTTTGTCTGGAATTGCTAATTGAAAAAGATGAAGCTGAACTTAAAAAGGCACTTGCTCTAGCTCTAAAAGGTTTAGAGTCTGGTGAAATTGGCATTGGTATGAGGAAGCGGCGAGGTTTTGGACGTTGCCATGTCGAAAAGTGGGAAGTCTGGGAGTTCGATCTTAAAAAGCACAAAGGCTTAATCGACTGGCTGAAATTCGATCGCTCATTCAAGAAGCCGTCAAAGCCTACTCGCTCAGACACGTCAATTGCAGCAGCATTAGGAGGAATACCCCTTAAACAAGAAAAAGATCGACGCGATCGCCTCTTCATTCATGCTACTTTCAAACTAACTAGTCCTTTGCTTATCCGTTCTGGTCAAGACTTAACTGAGAAATCAACAACTAGCAAAGACTCAAATAAACGTATTCCTGATGTAGTGCATTTGCGTTCTCAAAGGAAAGGGAAACTTGAGCCAGTTGCATCGGGTACAAGTTTAGCTGGGGTATTGCGACATCGAGCCGAGCGAATTGTAAATACGCTCGGCAAAGATTTGCAAATTATCTCTGACATATTTGGCTTTGTTGAAGAACAAGGCAAACAAGCAAGCCGCCTAATTGTCCATGAGAGTGCCATAGACAGTATAGATGAGATTGTTCAGAATCGAATTGCTATTGATCGCTTCACGGGCGGAGCATTACATGGAGCCTTATTTAGTGAACAGCCCATCTTTGGCATTGAGAAAAAAGATAACAGCACTAAGAATAAGAAAGGCAAAGGGAAACATCAGAAAAGTGAAGCTCTAGGACATCTAAAGCTAGAACTAGAGCTACAAAACACCAAGAATAAAGAACATGAAATTGGGCTACTCCTGCTACTGCTTAAAGACTTGTGGACAGGTGATTTACCTGTAGGGGGTACAAGCAGCATTGGACGAGGACGGTTGCAGGGGATGGAATCAACAATAGTTTGGCAGCAACCTGATGAACCAGAACAAAAATGGGTAATCACTCAAGACGATGAAAAGCTAAGCATTAGTGAGCAAGAGCGGAACAAAAATAAACTAGAATACTTTGTACAAAAGTTGGTTGATAAATAAAAATGAATAATGATTTTTGTGTTCTAAAGAGTGAGTTATGCAAAGTTACAGAAGAATCAATTACTAAGGACTCACTAGATGATTGGCTAAAGCAACAAGCTAAAGATTACAAGTTGCCGTATCTGTTAGCTCATGCTGAAGATGGGGTAATTTGGGGACGTTTTGATATTGAAGCTGGCACAATGGAAACGGCTGATAAGGTATTTCCGGAGTGCAAATTTTCCATACTACGTCTGTCAACTTTACAACAGTGCCGTATATTTGGAGACAACGGTGAAGTATTACTCTGGAATAGTAATGAGAAGTGGCGTTCGCGCCTAATCTTGCAAAGCAAAGTATCCGAACTAGAAAACAAAGAAGAGCTTGGCATTATTCAGGAAGAACAAGTCTTATGGGGTACAAAAGGTCAACAAAAGGGGAGCTTTACCTTGCTCTCCGATGGTTCGCAAGGACTGAAACATGCTGTACCTGAGACTGGTATCAAGTTTGCTAGTGATGGCAAGAAACGACCAGTTCGGCTAACAGTTGCTCACTACTTTGCCTACGACTCAGATGGTGTTGCTCGTATTTTTATCAGTCGTCTAGTATCTCTATCTCTAAAGTGAGGAGTCAATCAATGCATCCAAAACATTTAAAACGAGTACCTAGAGGGCCTGAAGATCGTAGAGCGATCGCTCCTTATAACTTTGTGGAGCTACCAGAAAAAGTAGTAGAGGCAGAATTGGAATGTAATGGTCAATTGCGTGACAATGACCGCTACTACCCAGACCGTCATACTGGTAAAATTATCTGCACGCTAAAGACTGAATCACCTTTATATATTCGTTGCGGTCTAACTCCTGCCGATTTTGCAGCTTTTGGTGACACACCTAATGACAAATTAACAGACGAACAGCGCAAGAAAAAGGCTGAATTTTTCCAGCATCCTTCAAAGTTACTGCCAGTTTTACCTGGTAGCAGCTTGCGAGGAATGTTAAGACACTTGGTTGAAATTGTTAGCTTTGGCAAGATAGAACGAGTATCAAATCAGCAAAATTTCTTCTTTCGAGCGGTTGCTGCTGAAAGTGATGACCCTCTTAGGGAAAGATATAAAGACTATATCGGGAATATGGCGAAAAATGTTAGAGCTGGTTACTTAGAGTTAGATAAGAGACAAAATAAATGGTTTATTCGACAAGCTAAAGAAGTTGATGAGCAGTTTTTTATCAAAGTTAAGGAGGAGGATATCAAAGATAATCTGCCTTCTCTAATCATGATGAAAAAAAGTAACTATATCCCCCAATATATTCAGATTAGCTTCGAGGGAACGCCGCCATCTGTAAATGTTAGCGAAAACTTGACCGAATATTCATGTCAAGGATGGCTAGTAACCAGCGGTAATATGCTAGAGAATCTGCTCCAGAAAACTACAGAAAAAGAACGAGAGCAATTACTGCGGAGAAAAGAAGGACGTAAGTATCATTATATTGTTCCGGAGGTCGAGCAATCTACGAAGCGATACGAAATTAGCAGTGATACAATTAAAGCCTATCGAAACGCACTTAGTAACTTTCAAAAAGGGGATGAGAAATCTTTTGAAAATAACTCTAAAAATCGATTTAATAAAAACATGGGAATACTGCAAGAGGGACTACCTATTTTTTACTGTGAACCGAAAGAAAGCAATTTAGTAACGCTATTTGGTCAGAGTCCCAATTTTCGTATTCCCTACTCTCCGAACAATGACGGTAAGGCTGCATCAGCAGTTGATTTTATTCCTGAAGAAGTAGGTGAATCTGACAAAATTGACTTAGCTGATGCTATTTTTGGTTTTGTCAGGCGCGGAAAAGATAGGCAAGAGCAAGATTCTGCTGAAAATAGCACACAGAAGCGAGAACAGTCTCGTGCTGGGCGTATCTTCATTAGCGATGCTCAGTATAAATCTGATGAGGATGATATCTGGTTGACAGAGGAACCGATTACACCTCAAATTCTTGCTAATCCTAAACCAACTACATTCCAGCACTACTTAGTTCAACCGGAAGATACAAAAGCTATAAAGAGTGAACTAAAGCACTATGGTAAGCCAATTACAGAGACGGTAATTCGAGGACATAAGCTTTACTGGCATAAAGGTAATATTAGCAAGGCTCGAATCAAAACCGATACCACTGAAGCGGAGATTAAAGACAAACAATCACAATACACAGCAATTAAGCCTATCAAAGCTGGTGTTTCTTTCGAGTTTACCATCCACTTTGAAAATCTCAGTAATGTAGAACTTGGTGCGTTGCTGTGGGTGTTAACTGTTGCCACAGATGAAACTGACAAACTAAAGATGCTTAACCTTTCTGGTAGTGAAAGGTATCGCTTGTCCTTGGGCATGGGTAAACCAGTAGGGATGGGTGCCGTGATGCTCGACAAGTGCGAGCTTTGGCTGAACGAACGTTACCTGAATGAACCTCAGCAACGGTATACCCAGCTATTTCACGATGATAACTGGGTGACTGACGACCGCCTTGCTACTTCTGATGAATATACACATTGCATACGCAAATTTGAGGAATATGTAATTGCTAATATTGCCGAAGCAGACCTTCCAGCAGACTGTTCTAATAAAGAGAATTTGGAAAGTTTAGCTGATGTACCGCGTATTCAGATGCTTCTAGCAATGCTGAGTTGGAACTTTCCACCACCAGATGATACGCGATACATGGAAATTGAACGAGATATTAGCAAGGGTTATCGTGGCAAACCCGTTAAATCAGGTGAAGATTCAAAGAATGAGTATATAGACCGCCTGGTACTACCAACTCCCCTTCAAGTAAAGGGATGGGAAGACACAGATAAACGCCGTTTTCCTGACCCTACTCCACCATCACAAAATGTAGGAAGACGCAAGAGTACTTCTGATCCGGCTAGAAGAGTGAAAGGAAAACGAGAAGATAAAGGAGGCGACAATCCAGTTTTTGTCAGACCTTCAAAAACACCAAGGCGTTAGTAGCTCCTGAATCTCTAGTTATAGCAGTAGACTGACCCTAACAGTCGAACAAGTGTTGAACGCTTAATCGTGAGGTCAAGATGGCTTTCAGTAGTTACAAAAGTATTGGTGTAGTTGTCAAAGAATTTCAGACTCAATACACCGAAGCAGATTTCATCAGTGAAATAGAATTTAACATCCCCGACTACTTCCGAGAAGACTTACAAACTGTCATGCGGGAAGGAGTCGTTGATAACTCCGAATTTGCTATTTGTGAAAATTTAATTTATCCCGTCTTAAAAGAAGTCTGGAAGTGCTATCGCAGCAAGTTCCTGTTGTGGAGTCATGAATCCCTCACCTATGATGAAAATCTTTCAGGATTTCCCGAATATATCTTGGCGAAACGCTCTCCGTTGGGAAAGGTTGTCTTTGATAAGCCGTATTTACTTTTAGTCGAAGCCAAGCAAGATAAGTTTGAAGAGGGGTGGGGTCAGTGCCTAGCTGAGATGATTGCCGCGCAACGACTGAATGAAGACCCAAAAATGACAGTTTTCGGGATTGTTTCTAACGGCGATCGCTGGCAATTTGGCAAGCTAGAAGCCGATACGTTTACCAGAAATATTACTCTTTACAGCATTCAGGAGCTAGATAAACTCTTTGCCGCTGTTAACTATATTTTCCGCCAGTGTGAATTGCAACTTGATGAGAGGGTAGCGGCTTAATTTTCAATCTTGAGGACATAAATATTACCCAAAATCCTCCTTGTCCCCCTTGTCCTCCTTGTCCCCCTTGTCTCCCTTGTCCCCCTATTTCCCTGCCCACTCTCTCACAGCACGACGCATAGCTCGTCTCCCTTGAGGACGGTATTGTTCGATAAGTGCAGGCAGTTCTTGAATGGGAAGTGTAGGAAATACCTGGCTCGTTTCTACTTCTATGTATCCCTCATTCTGTAGTTGGTAAATTTTCAGTACACCAGAGTCATAACACCAAATTTCCGGTACACCTAAACGAGCATAGATAGAAAAGCGACTCAAAGATTTGCTCGTCACATCAATTTCTAGCGCTAAGTCTGGAGGAGGGTCTTGATTGAGATCATATTCTAACTTGCCCCGAATTTTTGGCTCATTTTGGAAATAAAAACAGTTATCCGGTTCTACCCCAGCTTTCTTTATTTCCCGCTTCCAAGTTGTTGAGCCTAAACTTTCGTAGTCTTGGTCTAAAACTTCTGCAATATCTTTTATGGCATCCCCAAGCGCTTCTTTGTAATACTCATGTTCGGGTAAAGGGGTCATAATTTCTAAGGTTCCATCATCATAGGCAACTCTAGCAGTTCGACTTTCGCCCAAATCAACTAATAAATTTTCAAATTGTTGCCAACTAATGTTATGTAAAACAACTCGGTCAGCGCGACGTTGAGTAAGCAACATAATTTTTCGAGAACAGGAAAGAAAGCTAATTTCATTGTATCTATGACTATTGACCAATACTTTCAAACCCTAACCGGCTTCCCCCCACGCCAATTCCAACAAAACGCGATCGCACATCTCCTCAACCGCCAAGATGTCCTCCTCCGCGCACCCACTGGTTCAGGGAAAACAGAAACCGCGATCGCACCTTTCCTCTTTGCCAAAACCCTACAGTGCGACTTCCCCAACAAGCTGATTTACGTCGTCCCCTTGCGAACCCTCGCCAACAGTTTACGCCAACGGTCAGAAACGTTAGCGAGAACTTGGGAAACCTTCACCCCTCCCCCTCGCCCTCTGGTGGTGACGCTGCAAACCGGAGAGAACCCAGAAGACCCCCGATTTGAAGGTGACATCGTATTCTGCACCATCGACCAGATGTTGAGTAGCTTCATGAATATCCCCTACTCGGTGGGACGGGGTTCTGCCAATGTCAACGCCGGAGCGATTTTTGCGTCCTATCTGGTCTTTGACGAACTGCACTTACTCGACCCAGACCGTTCCTTTGCTACCGTCCTCAAAGTGTTGGAACAAGTCAAGGGCATTTCACCATTTTTATTGATGACTGCAACGTTAACTGATGAACTTGCCGCCAAAATTCAACAATTAATTGATGGTTCATAGTTCATGGGTCATGGTTCATGGTTCATGGTTGGTGGCAATGAGCATGAACAAAATGCAATGAGCAATGAACAATCAACAATTAACAATCAATCCTTAAAAATATGGAAATTATTAGAGTTGAAGACACGGATTTACAAGACATTGAAGGAAACCGCTGTCGGACGTTTCGAGCGATATCTGAACCTCTAACTGCTGAAAGTATTCTCAATGATATCAAACAGTATCAACGACAGCGAGTTATTATTATCTGCAATACCGTCTCTCAATCTCAGGGATTGTTTCGAGATTTAGACGACATGAATCAAGACGGGGAGTTAACGATTACCCTGCTTCACTCTCGATTTCTACCTGAAGATAGAGCTAAAAAAGAAGCGTATCTGAAAGAAACGTTTGCTCAAAACTGGCAACAGCATGAGGATAACACCTGTCACGTTCTGATTTCTACTCAGGTAATTGAAGCGGGATTGAATATCACCTGTGAAGTGATGCATACCCATTTATGCCCGATGAATTCCCTGCTGCAACGGGCGGGACGCTGTGCTAGATTTCGGGGCGAACGGGGAGAAGTTTACGTCTATCGGTCGTTTCAGGTTAATCCAGTTAATGCCCAATTGGCTGAGACGGATTTGGAGAATGAGCCGGAAGAACCGACCCAAAAGAAACAGAATTTTTTGCCTTATACGAATGAGATTTGCGAATTAACTTGGACGGTTTTACAAGAGCATACGGCATCCGGGCAAGTCAATGCAAATGTTGGCTTTCGCTTAGAAGAACAATGGATTAACGAAGTTCACACTCCAGAAACGCTGCTGCAACACGAGCGTCGAGCTAACAATCAGATGAACTTTGAGCAGCAATTTAACGCTGCCTTTTTCCGGGGAGACGAATCGACGGCTAATGAGTTAATTCGGTTTGTGGATGCGCGGAGTGTGTTTGTCTGGGAAGAACCCATCTTTTTTGATGATGAGCCAATTGACCCCAAGCAACTGCTGGCGTTCTCCGTCCCGATTTCTACTCTATGTAAAGTCTGGCAAGATGTCAAAAATTTAGGGTATGAAATCGACTGGATGTTTAAGCGAATTGAAAACCCGAAAGGGAGAGCGACGGAAACTTACAGTCAGCCTGTTTGTATCCCAATTACGTCTCGCGAATCTCTCATTACCAGTATCAGGATTTTAGTCAATCCCCGTTATGTTTATTACGATGAACAAATCGGTTTTTTGATTGGCCCAGATGTCTTTAGCAATCGCTTCTCCTCACCCGATAAGCCAAAGCGGAAAATAGAGAGCGAGTACCGTTATCGCATGGATACTTATGTGGGACATTTGGTTTTGATGTGGAAGTGCTGGCGCGAGGCGTTTCCCACAACGCTGAAGAGAAATGGGGAATTAGTCGAGACTAAAATTAGCAGCGTGCGGGATGGACTTTTGCAAGCGGGTGGGCGGTTTATTCAAGCTAAAATTTTCCCAGATGCAGGGGAGAATGAGGCAGAGGCTCTATTTGAATATCTGGTCTTTTTTGCGGTTTTGACTCACGATTTGGGTAAGCTTCAGGTGAAGTGGCAAGAGGTGATGCGGGGATGGCAGGCGATCGCATATTCCTCATTTAACGGCAAAAACCCCCGTTCGCACCTGCTGGCACACACGGACTACAACCCAGAAGACAAGGCACAGCGAGACAGACTCAAGGTACACGAAAAGAAACACAAGCGCCCCAACCACGCGGTTGAGAGTGCGTTTCTGTCGCAGGAAATTCTATTGGCTTCGCTGTTACCCTTGCTGCGAGATTGTTTTGAGGCGGATAGGGAACAGATTCAATATATTTGTCACGCTGTCATGATGGCGGCAGGGCGTCATCATTCGGCTTGGGCGGCTGGATGGAAAATGGGGGATGTGGCGAAGGTGGGGAAGATTCAATTGCATCGAGGGGCGAAAGATGCGATCGCATCCAGTTGGCGCAGTATCGCTCGGTTTTTGCCTGAGGCTTTGCCGCTGCAACCTGCTAATCTGAGTCGGGAACTCTACGCTGTCACGAAAGAATTTGACTTGAATCGATTTGATACGTCTCAAGTTGAGTATCTGCAATTGTACTCGCTGGTGGTTAGAGCGTTGCGACTATGCGATCAGCGATCGGTTCAATTACATCCGGCAAAAAGAACCGTCATTTGATATACTGCCTCCAAGCTTTGTGTAGGGTGCTGTGTCTCAAGATTCCGAGGAAAAAATTCGTGAACTGGAGCAGCAAATTTGCTCCTTAAGACGGCTGATTGAAACAATTGTCGATCAAGTTGGGCGGGATGCCGAGCGAATTACAGAGCTTGAGCAAGAGATTGCACAGTTGAAACGTTTAATTCGGGAGTCGGATAATGGCTGATAGTCAGGTGACTCAAAAAGATGATGCTCTTCCTGCTGAAGACTGGCGTGTTGCCCATGCCAACATAGAAGAAAAGCTGCGCCGTAATGCCCAAATACAAAAGGGCTGGAAGTCAATGAGTTCCACAACTCTAGTTGATGCGGCAAAATTACTATGCGATCCTGATGCCCCACCTCCTGCTACGGAAGAGCTTCTTTGGCTTAGGGATAACTTAATTTCACACCAGCAAGCTGTAGGAAAGCTTATAGAGTTAATCGAGTCTCTCTTGCAATCTACTGCTAGTGCTTCAAAATCAGAATCCTCAGAATTATCTGATTGATAAACCCTCGGATTCTATAGCGATTCTCGGATCAGTGAGGTACACCTTGAAGGTGAGCGCTAGGTTCCCAATCACCTATCTTGCCATGAACAATGAACTATGAACTATGAACACGCAAACCAGATGCTTGCACTTTATCCAATTGAGGAACGCTATATATCTCTATGCAATTCGATTCTGATGAGTTTCTCCAAAGTTTCCATGCTCTTCATCCTGGGGTAACTCCTAAAGTATTTGCTCAGGCTAAACTTTGTAGCGGAAAATCCTCTTACGATCTCTTGGTTGATACGCTCCCAGATGACGGCACTCCTCTGACAGTTGTAGACCTTGGATGTGGCGATGGGTTCTTACTAGAACTGTTGGGTAAACGTCAGGAGAAAAAACTCCATCTTGTCGGCGTAGACATGAGTGAGGCTGAACTCGACGCTGCCAGGAGTCGTTTGGCTTCTCAGGAGGTTACTCTATTGCGTGAAAAAGCACATCACCTGTCTATAAGTGACTCATCTGTTGATTACGTACTCAGTCACATGTCCTTCATGCTCATGAATCCAATTGTTGATGCGATCGAAGAACTGAGAAGAGTCTTGAAATTAGGGGGAATCTTTACTGCTGTTGTCCCAGGTTCTTTGCAACTGGGTGATGGTTATGAGTTATTTATTCAAGCCTTGAGATCGGCTTTTGACCGCGACGGACTCGAACTCAAGACTAGGCTGGGAGATGAAAGGACGCAGTCAATTGATGGAATTCGCTCATTATTTGGTGAGAATTCAGGCTTTTCTTCACCTACTATAGAGGACTACGTACTCAAGCTAGATGCTACGCCCCAAAAGCTCTGCGAAGTCTTTTCTTTTAACTATAATGTAGCTCTTCTTTCACCGGAAAGTCAGAAAAATTTGATGAGTGAATTAATGGAAAAATTTAAGTCGGCTATGTCTGAAGAAGGGTTGACTTCGTGTTCAATGGGGTTACGTCAAATTACAGCCAAGCGGATAGCTTAGTTAATTAAACGTTTTAGTCTCCTTGCGGGGATGCGAGTTAGCAGAAAGGGTGAGCTTATTAATTAAGTTAGAGCAATATCTCTTAGCTAGTTTCAGTTCCTTTACGGGAGAGCGATTTTTTTCATTTCTCGATCAATTGGGTGAGTTTCTCTACAGCTTTAGCGTACTGAGGGTCAGACATCGTACCTGCTGAACGCTCTCGAATCATGACTTGTTGTTGAGCGGGTGTCAAGCTAACAATGACATCCGGGGTAATTCCTGATGAACCGATATCCCTTTGTTTAGGGGTGCGCCACTTTGCAATTGTTACAGCCAAACCTGAGCCATCCTTAAGTCCTCGCACCGACTGGATCGAGTTATAGCCAAGGGTTTGCGTACCCATTAAAAGGACGCGCTGGTTATCCTGCAATGCCCCAGCTAGAATTTCACTGCCACTAGCTGTCCCCTCATTGACAAGAATGATGAGTGGTTTATTGGTTAGAGCGCGTTGGTTTGCTATCTGGCGGTCTACCTCTCCCTGGCGGTCAAAGGTAGAGACAATAGTACCCTCTTGCATCCACATCCGGGCAATTTCAATGATGGAGAATAGTAATCCACCTGGGTTGGTACGCAAATCCAAGATATAGCCAGCCACCTGCTGCCGTTCTAAATCTTTGATGGCATTTCGCATTTCCTCAGTGGCACTGGCACCGAACAACGTTAGGCGGATGTAACCAATGTCACCAACCGGGGTTTTCTGGCTGCGGTAGCGCACCAAACGCGATTCCATCCGTTTTCTAGGAATTTTAAATTCCAGCTCTTTTTGACCCCGCCGTACAGTGAGGACAACAATCGTCCCCTCTTCGCCTTGAGTGCGAATGTCAGCATCATAGGGGTGAAGTCCTTGAGTGCTTTGACCATCAATTTTTATCAACACATCCCCAGGCAAAATTCCCGCCGTGTAGGCAGGGGCTTCTTCAATAGGAGTGGCAACAACCAGTTCTTTGGTTTTCTTATCCAGAATCAGTTGAACTCCAATCCCAATTGACTCTCCGCCTGTCTGCATCTGCACTTTTCTAAAGTCCTGTGGGTTCATGAAGCGAGTAAAGGGGTCACCCAACTGCTCTAGCATCTCTCGAATTGCTTGATATGCCTCTTCCTTAGAAGCGTAGGAACGATTCAAATACTGCTGGCGCACAGCGTTCCAATCCTGCCCGTTGAATTTAGCATCAACATACTGTCGGTTAACAATTTGCCAAACTTCATCCACCAGTTGTTTTGAACTTTCTGCTGCCACTGAAGGCGGACTTGGCTGGGACTGAACCCAGTTTTGAGACAGATAATTGTCAGTTCCTACGATCGCCACTGCTGTCAGTGCGATCGCTGTTGTTCTCACTACAAGCTTTCGTTTCATCTTAAGTCGAATGTCGCTGGGAACTTGTTTCAGTCCCCTTGCGGGGATTTAGTTAGCGGAAAGCCTATACTCTTCTCTAGCCTTTTTCCATGCTCTAGAACTGTATTTATTGTTTCAGTCCCCTTGCGGGGATTTAGTTAGCGGAAAGTGCTGCTTTTCAAGAATTCGAGTGGCGTCATAAACTTGAAGTTTCAGTCCCCTTGCGGGGATTTAGTTAGCGGAAAGAACGCATGGTCGTGCTGCTCAGCCTCAAATTGTTCCGTTTCAGTCCCCTTGCGGGGATTTAGTTAGCGGAAAGTCACCAGAGACAGGGCTTCGTGGAATTCAGGAATGAAGTTTCAGTCCCCTTGCGGGGATTTAGTTAGCGGAAAGCCCGCCATCCGAAACACTTGCTGTAAGAGGATTCTACAGAGGGTTTTCGCAAACCTCTTTTTTGACCTCATTACAGAGGAGCTTGTTGAAACCAATTCTCATTTGGTGAGCGACTGAAAACGCTCAAATTCTTTAGTTGTCAAGGTTCTGGCGTTTTTCGCAAACCTCCCCGGAAAATCGCTCCCGCTTGGCTTCGCGAAAATTATCGCTGTACCCAGCATAAGCCAACTGCCTAATCTTGTCGAGACAACAAAGCTTATTACTCAAATCTCGCCCAAAAATTCTTCTTCATATATATATAGCGGTTCTCAGTTGCACGAAGTACACTCCGAAGTTGCTCGCTCATAGTTCATGGTTCATGGCATTCAAGAGGCAATGAACCATGAACCATGAACAAAAAAACCATGAGTCTGTATTTCACCCAACTGAGAACCCTTATAGAGTATCCAAAAACTTCCCAGCCCTCAGTTTGGAAGACCCCTCTTCCAGTGGGGAGTAGAATACTGTTCAAGATTAAATCTCCAGAAATGGAGCAACACCACAGATGATAGAAAGCCTGTTTGTGGGAAAAAAATTGGGTAGCTATACCGATACATTTCTCATGTTAGGTTTAGCACTTCTTGCAGAATATGCCCTCAAGAAAACTCAACAAACCACACCAATCCAACTGATTGACGAAGGGACGCGCTATCGCATCCAGTTCAAAAAACCTGTCAATCTAGAACCCATTGCTCTCCTTTCCTACACTAATCCATTTCCACCCATCTGCGGCAAAAAAACCGATCGCAGCCAACTTCCTCCCGAAACCCCTATTTTCGATGTCGTCGAACAAAGTGAAATCCGCAAGCTTTACCGAGAGTATTTATATCAAAATCACGGCAAACTAGAAACCGGAGAAGATACGCCAAAGCCACCTCATCCCAGCACGCAAAATGGTGCCATTCTCACCTCCATGCGCCACGACAAAAACCATAACGAGTTGTGGCTTCACGGATGGGAACAGCGAAACAATTACGGAGTATTCGTTACCTCCATCTTCAAAGCCTTTAGCCAGGAAAACCCATCGACAGGAGAGACAGAAACCGAACAGGTAGCTAACCTATTCAAGCAAGCAACCGGATGTCAGTTACCCACCCTTGCCAGTGCCGTCAAAGTTTACTTTCCCACCGCCGTTCAAGGCGTCAGTCGAGTCAAGGCAGATGGCAACAAATTCGACCCTCAAAAAGCCAATTGGTTGAGTCTATGGCTGATTGCCAATGGGTTATTTACCTTCGGCATTTCCGAACGAGTCAAAATTAGCGATCGCAATTTCGACTGGCGAGTCACCGCCCTAGAACCCAACGATATTTCCTTGACAAAATACCGCGAAGTCCTCAATCACCTCCGACAGTATAATCCACCTGGGGGAGGTCATGGAATCGCCCGATTTGATGCCGAATTAGTCTTACGCTTTTGCCAATCCCTGCTGAACTATCATCAAGCACAAGCCTCTGCACAATTTGAAGACGAATTCGAGATTTGGGAAAGCGTCAATCACTTTGTCAGCCGCTTTACAGGCACTCATTTCGGACAAAAAGGACAAGTTTACGGTGTTAAAGAAGTCTTTACGCTAGGACTTCCCGGTTGGATAAGTCCATCTAACTCTAGTGAATTAATCGATTATCACCTTGTCTTAAACGAACACCTAGCCGTTATTAGTTCTCTTTCTACCGAGGAGAGTCATAGCGAACTCTTAGCCGCTTATCGAGACTTTATCTCAGGGAACAATCTCCGCAAGTTTTTCCCCTTTCAAGTTAGCTATGCCGACTATGTCCTCAAACGTTTAGCGGACACCAAAGCTAGACCTCCCCGTTTATTTTCTGTTTCCGGACTCAATCTGATGATAAAAAAAGAGCGCTCGTTTACTCAAATTACTAAAGACCCCAGTTTTCTCCGCATTGCCAAAGCGATTAATCAAGCAACGGTTTGGGCTGGTAAAGTTCAAACCAAGAAAGGACTCATCGAATTAGATTGGCAGCGTAACTACGGATTAGCCCAACAATTGAGCAGTCAGTCGGGTTCAAAAAAAGATTTTCTTAGTGCTGTCAGTGATTTTCTGTCCAAGTACGAATATGAAAACCTACGCCTTTTAGAACAGCTTCAGAAAGATAAAAAGCGTCTCATGCGGGTGTGGCCGACGAAGGACGATTTAGACCGATTGATTGAATTGGTCGAAGACTTCGATACCGTTTTAGTCGCTAATCTGCTGATTGCCTATGGCTATGCCAAGTGGACAAAAGAGGCAGGAGAAGCTGGGGAAGCGAGAGACGCAGAATTTAGTCCAGTTGAAGAATCACTAGCCGGAGAGTTTGAAGATGAATAAGGACAATTTTAAAGTTTATTCCATTTCCATTAGTGGGGAATTATCCTGGCAGTTACACGCCCTAAACAACGAAGGAAACGAGGGTAATCAGTCGCTGACTCGGCGTTACTACATTATCCAAAAAGGCATGAATGAACCGGAATACGTCAATGGATTATCCGGCGATATGCTCAAGCACATTCAAGCCGAACACCTACACCGCATTTCTCTGGAAATGGATTTACCTTTATCTGAAGGAGGAAAGCGCTTTAATCCCGACAGAATTGGCTACGATTTGGACAACGAACTGCCAATTTTTCCCGATAAAGCCGCTGATTTGTCTGCTAAAACCGCTCAAGTCCTCCAGCGCTGTGCCATCAGCGATTTAGAAGGCTTTATGGTGACAGAAAAGAAAGGGCAGACGTTAAAGCGGGAGTCGGTGATTGAGTTTGGCGCGATTGTTGGTTTACCTACGTTGGTGAAAACTCAAAGCTACTTCCATGCCAAGTACGGCGTTGATAACCCAACTCCTTACAATGTACAAGTTAGTTCGGGTTTATATGCCACCGTTGCCCACTTAGAAGCCTTCCGCATCGGCTACAATCCCCACAGTTTTGATTATGCGATCGCGCCAACCCAACGGAAACAGCGTTTAGATGCGTTGCTTAAGAGCGTACTCTACACCTATTTGCAACCGAATGGGGCAAAGCGAAATACTCATCTACCTCATCCCGATTTCTTTGAAGGGGTAATTACCGTTAGCACCCGCCGCTGTCCCGCACCAATGGTAAGTCCTTTGGAAGAAAGTTACAGCCGTCAAATTGAAAGTCTTGCGAATACCTTAAATAGTCTCAATGGTGAGGGTACGATTCACTGTTTCCCCTTCGAGACGATGGCAGAATTTGCCCAACAGATTCAGATGTTAATTGAGCGATCGCAACCTTGGGAGAGTGAGTATGCCGAAGCGATTGAGTAATATTGTTCATGGTTCATGGTTCATGGTTCATTGGGTTAACGCTTATGGTTCATGGTTCATTGTTCATTGGGTTCACTATGAAGCTTATAATTCAGGGTTCATAGTGAATTGAGGATGTTGGATGGGCAGACCGGACTTTGAGAACCTGAAGGTTTATCAATTAGCCGAGAAACTAGCTAATGAGATTTGGAATATTGTTCAAAGCTGGGACTACTTTGCTAAAGATACGATTGGGAAGCAAATTGTCCGTTCTGCTGACAGTATAGGAGCAAACATTGCAGAAGGTAATGGTCGGTATAACACTCAAGATAATCAACGCTTTGTCAAAATAGCCAAAGGGTCTTTATACGAAACAATTCACTGGCTAAGACTTGCTCGACATCGTCAGCTTATAACAGATGAACAGGTCAAAATAATTAAGCCAATTCTTGATGAACTCTCACCTAAGCTAAGTGCCTACCTCAACTCTTTAAACAAGAAAAAACCACAATAAACCATGAGCAATAAACCATGAGCAATGAACAATGAACCATCAACAATGAACAATGAACCCTTATGGCTGACTGTCAGTTACCAGCCGGTAAGTCTATTCTCCCTCAAGCGTTCCGATGCTACCAGCATGGCAGCGCGATCTACCTTAGTTCCAACACCCTACGCCATCAAAATGGCACTGTTGAAAATTTCGCTGGAAGGTCAAGGACACTTGCATCGTACTGACTTTGACACCTGGATTAACCACCAGTTTACCTGGATTCGCGACTTGCAAATCTACATCCAGCCACCAGAACGCTTGGTGGTGAATCGCAACGGCTACAAACTCCGTTACTACGACCAAACGGCTGATAAAGCTGATAAAAGTAGACCCACTGTGCCAATGCAGGATGGCTTCGTGTTTCGGGAGTGGGTGCATCTGGAGGGAACTTTACAAGTTTGCTGTGGCCCCACTCAGCACTGTCAAGAGTTGGAACGATTGTTTGCCCAGATTAATTACTTTGGCAAACGCGGCTGCTTTTTTCAATACCTACCCCACGCCACTCAAGAAACTCATTTACCCCAATGGCAACCCAATCCCAACCAAAGTTTTACCGTTCAACCAATGGATGACTTGGGGGAGAAAAGTACGTTTTCACGCATCAATCCCTTTTCCACCGAGAAAGCTCAACTGAACAAAGACCGAGTGATTAAACCGGGGTTTTTACCCCTCGAACTAACGGCTTCTAGTGCGCGATATGACTTCTACCAACGAATCTGAACCGGAAATTGCTGGATTAAGTTTAGCGTTGCGCTCGCTCCCTAACTGCGTTGCGTCAACTTCACTGAACGATTGGTTGCCACAGCTCGATTCTACACCAACCTGGATTCCCCTCGTTCCCGCTTGGGGAGTAACCAGAGTCATGCCCGTTTTTCCTAACTCTGGACGCTATCCGGCTTTAATCGAATCCATCTGGCAATCTCTCACCCTCAAAGAAGCTGTGGAGTGGCGGGGCAAGTCCTACGAACTAACCGGGATAGAGGTTAACAAAGAGTCTCTGCACGTCCTACAAATTGCTCTCTCGTTGGCTGCACCACAGCCTCAAGATTTAGGAGGGGCGATTCGCGCCCTCGTTTTCAACTGGCTAGCTACTGCTGACGCTGGGTTAGCCTCCCGATTGCAGCGAGACAACTGCCCTCCTTTTACTGTCGCCGTACAACCAAGCGGTTCTGATGGCTTAGTCTTGAGGATAACCCTCCTGCAACGAGAACTGTTAGCACCGTTGCTGTGGGGATTGAGGGATGATTTAGGAGGCGAGATTCTCCTAGCTGACATTCCCTGTCGCTTGGGCAAGTGGGTAGATATCGCGCACAAAATCAGCTTTGATGCCCTTTGTCAAGTGCCTCCTACTGAGGTTATCTCGCTTAAGTTTGTTTCACCCACCAGTTTCAAGCAAAATCAACTCATTCAACCCTTTCCGCTTCCCGAACTAGTCTTTGGCAGCCTCTTGCGCCGCTGGAACGCCTTCGCCCCTGTCGAGTTACAGTTTCCCTCCCTTGAGTGGCAAAGTGTTGTCTCTGCATACAACCTGAAAACCCGCAGCCAGTCACTCAACGGCACGACAGAAATCGGAGCAATGGGATGGGTAAAGTATCGATTTCCCGACGCCCAGCAAGCTCGCATTGCCACAGTACTGGCTCGCTTTGCTGAATTTGCTGGAGTTGGACGCAAGACGGCGATGGGAATGGGGCAAGTCCGTATCCGTTGATTGTTCATTGCGTTTTGTTCATTGTTGATTGTTCATTGTTCATTGAAAGGTTTGTCTTGAACAATGTCTGGGATTTGATTGGTTAATTTTTCATCTCATTGATAAACCTGCAAGTTTTCAAAGTTCGGTCTTCTCATCAAACGCCTCAATCACCTATGAACTATGAGCCATGAACCATGAACTATGAACCATGAACCATGAACTATGAACCATGAACTATGAACCATGAACCATGAACCATGAACTATGAACCATGAACCATGAACCATGAACCATGAACTATGAACCATGACTACTGAAAACTATCTACCTCTGGCTTATCTCAACGCTTGGGAATATTGTCCGCGTCGATTCTATCTCGAATACCAGTTGGGAGAAATGGAGGACAACGAGCATATTCTCCTGGGTCGCCATATCCACCGCAATATTAATGAGGAGGAAATTAACCTTGAGGGCGATACCTTAATTTATCAGCAGCAGTGGGTATGGAGCGATCGCCTTTTTGTCAGTGGCATCATCGACGCGGTGGAAGCACGAAATGGTGAATTAGTCCCGGTGGAATACAAAAAGGGCAAGATGGCACAGCACCTGAACGACCATTTTCAACTGTGTGCCGCTGCTTTGTGTTTGGAAGAACGCTTGGGATGCAGCATTACTTATGGAGAAATTTTCTACCACGGCAATCGGCGGCGACAGAAGGTAATGTTTACGCCTCAACTACGTGCGGCAACGGAAAATGCGATCGCATCAGCACGACTCACGGCACAAGGAAAAATGCCGCCGCCCATCGACCAGGCCAAGAAATGTCAGGCGTGCAGTTTGATGGGAATTTGCCTGCCGTTTGAAGTCAAACAACTACTTCGGGAGAACGTTTAAGATGTCTGTACTCTATGTAACTCAGCCTGAAGCTGTTTTAAGTAAGAAATACGAAGCCTTTACTGTAGCACTGAAGCAGGAGGATGGTTCCTGGCAGAAAAGGTCTGTCCCGGCGCAAACGGTCGAACAGGTTGTATTAATGGGCAATCCCCAGGTTACGGGTGATGCCTTAGTCTATGCGCTGGAATTGGGGATGCCGATTCATTACCTTTCCGAGTTTGGTAAGTATCTCGGTAGCGCTTTACCGGGATATTCTCGCAATGGGCCGCTGCGGTTGGCGCAGTATGCCCTGTATCACGATACCGAACGACGGCTGGAGTTGGTAAAAGCGATCGTTACTGCCAAAATCCAGAACCAGTATACAGTCTTGTACCGCTCCAAAATGATGGACAATCCTCTCAAGTCCCACAAAAAACTGGTCGCACAGCAAACCACGCTCGACCAAGTGCGAGGTGTGGAAGGATTGGCAGCTAAGGATTATTTTGCTTGTTGGGATGCTCTGTTGAAAGAACCTTGGTCGTTTCCCCGGCGCAATCGTCGTCCTCCCACTGACCCGGTTAATTCGCTGTTGAGTTTTGCCTATGGACTGTTACGAATGCAGGTGACGGCGGCGGTACATCTGGCGGGATTAGACCCGTATATCGGCTATTTGCATGAGGTGCATCACGGGCAGCCATCAATGGTACTCGATCTCATGGAGGAGTGCCGTCCATTGGTAGCGGATAGGTTGGTGCTGTCGGTGTTGAATAATCGAGAACTCCAGCCGGAGGATTTTACCGAAAGTCTGGGGGCTTACCGTTTGTCGGAATCGGGACGCAAGACGTTCCTGCAAGCGTTTGATCGCAAGATGAATGATGAGTTCCAACATCCTGTTTTTGAGTATCGCTGTACCTATCGGCGGGCAATTGAGTTACAGGCACGGTTGTTGAGTCGTCACTTACAAGAGGGTGTCCCCTACAAGCCTTTGGTCTTGCGATAAGTTTGTTGTCCCTTGTTCATCGTTCATTGTTCATTGTTCATTGCTCATTACACCTTGTTCATGGTTCATTGCCATGAACTATGAACTATCAACCATGAACCATCAACTCTATGAAAAATACTCTGTTTTACCTGATAATCTACGATCTACCGGATTCAAAAGCTGCGAATAAGCGGCGCACTCGGCTGCACAAGCTGTTGTCTGGTTATGGGAAGTGGACGCAGTATTCGGTATTTGAATGCTTTTTGACGGCGATGCAGTTTGCCAAGCTGCAAATCTCGATCGAGAAGCTGATTAAACCAGACGAGGATTCAGTGCGTGTTTATGTGTTAGATGCAGGGGCAGTGAAGCGCACAATTACTTACGGTTCGGAACAACCTCGTCAAGATAAAGCTATCATCCTATAATTGGGTAAGCCAAAATTTTCGCGAAGCCAAGCGGGGGCAATTTTCCGGGGAGGTTCGCGAAAAACGCCAGAACCTTGACAAATTAATAGTTTGAGCGTTTTCAGTCGCTCAGGTAATGAAAATTGGTTTCAATAAGTGAGGCTGAAACGAGGTTAAAAAAGAGGTTTGCGAAAACCCTCTATAGAATCCTCTCTCAGTCAATGTTTCAGATGGCGGGCCTTTCCGCTAACAAAATCCCCGCAAGGGGACTGAAACATAATGCAGTCATTACACCCGAAACAGAATCAGAACTTTCCGCTAACAAAATCCCCGCAAGGGGACTGAAACAAGTCAGTAATGCGATCGCAGGAAATGCAGCTACGAACTTTCCGCTAACAAAATCCCCGCAAGGGGACTGAAACCGATTTTCTCGAATGCGATCGCTAAACTCTGTTTGGCTCTTTCCGCTAACAAAATCCCCGCAAGGGGACTGAAACTAATACCCGAATGTGCGTGATTCGGTCAGCGACGGCGCTGACTGACTTTCCGCTAACAAAATCCCCGCAAGGGGACTGAAACTCGCCGCCGTCGCTGGCAGCATCGCCTCATCCATGGCTTTCCGCTAACAAAATCCCCGCAAGGGGACTGAAACTTTCCTGTAGCTTTAGCGATCGCGGGTCTTGTCGCAAACTTTCCGCTAACAAAATCCCCGCAAGGGGACTGAAACATGCCTCCACATAACCAAACCCCGACTTAGCTATTAATCTTTCCGCTAACAAAATCCCCGCAAGGGGACTGAAACATCAGAGTGATTTTGGTGATATCGCGTGTCAACAACGCGCTTTCCGCTAACAAAATCCCCGCAAGGGGACTGAAACTCATCAGTTTTCCGAAGATACCAGCCTGTCACTTGAACCATATCTTGTCCAAAGTGGAAGCATAAGCTGTCCATTTTCTGTCGCTGTGACCCTTATTCCCTCGTAGGAGGCTGGTCTAAAATCGGGCTTGGGTAGAACCATAAAGTGACCCAAAGTTAAAACGGGAAGTATAAGGTGTCCAAAAGTTGTAAAAAGGCGATGTAGCCATAAGTGCTTTGAATACGGGCTTTTTGCAGTTCAACCCTTGCTTTCGGAATGCGATCGCATAAAATCTAGAAAGCTGCTCTTAACTAGCGACAGCTTTGCCCCTACTAAGTTTCAGCTTCAACTAGACAAGCCAGTGGTCAACTGAAAGCGTAAAGCGATCGCAGCTCTTTGGACAGCTTATGCTTCCACTTTGGACAGGATATGGTTCAAGTGACTTTGTCCTCTGCAACCCAATTCGTTCCGTTCCAAAAAGCCGCTTTGCCTGTCTCATTTAGACAGATGTCTATTTGGGACAACCCAGGAAAAGCGCTCGCGCTTGAGTACATTCGCGCCCTTAGCGCCAGGTTTTACCACTAGAGGGCGCGAGTTGTGGACTTTCCTGAGGCAGGGGTGGCTATTCTTGAGCCGCGACTACCTTGGGTTTTGGCTTAGGCTTAGGAACAGAAGTAGCCCCACTGGTCTTTGTTGCAGCGTTGTTGTCGGGAACTGGCGATGACGAGCGCTGTCGAGCTTTTGAAGCCGCCAGTTTTGTCTTCGCCGCCTCCAGCTTATCCTTCTTACCGGCTTTCAGGTAATTAGGCGGCTCATCCGAAGGGATTGCTAAAAGCTCCACAAACTCAAAGTTGTCGCGGGAGCTGTTGAACCGAGCTTTAATCTGGACAAAGGACGCTTTACCCTGAGTTTCCTTATCCAGCTTTGGGTTGAATCGGAATGGGGGCACAGGGGCATCTCGCCACAGGACGGGAATGTGAGATGCCTTCATGAAATTTACTTTTTTGTCCAAGGGGGCCGATTTGATGTACTCAAGCCGTTGCTGGTTGAAGTTCTTAAACACTGAGATGCACGGCACCCGACACACCGGAATGAACTGCCATAAACCGGAGATTTTAAACTCAGAATCTTCCAGAACGCTTTGAAGTCCATCTCCTGACGCCTCATGACCCACAAACCCTGCCAGTTGAAATCCTAGACGGTAGGGCTGTTTTCCTCCAGGGTAGTGAGTAATCCTGGGATAGACGATTAGCTTTTGTTGGGTAATCCCGGTACTCTCGATTTCTTTTTTGAGCGCCTCATAAGCCCTCTTGTGGCTGCTGGCATAATGAAGTCCATATAGCTTCCCTTTGATGGTCACAAAAGTTCTGTCCTCAACGAGAGTTATCTCACCTTTGATAATGCCAACTGCCTGGAAGCAGGCAGCCTCTTCTCCTGAAGAGGCTGATGAGGCGGGAGCATCGGAGAGTGCATCTTCGACTGGTTCTGGGGAAGAGGCAAGAGCTTCTGACACGGGAGAAGAGGTTGATGAGACTGATGAGGCTCTATCGGCATGAGCTGGCTCATCTCCAGTGGTAAGTACCACTGGCTCTTCTACAGATGCCGCATCCTGAACAGGCTTTTCAGAAAGAGGCTTGGGGGCAGGGGGAGGGGGAGCAGGGGGACATTCAGATGGGGATTGTGACCCAAGTTTCGCTATGCTGCTATCGCACCATGCTACGCAAACGCTCCCCGACGGAGCAGCAGGGGACTTGTCCACAAGGGATATCTCTTCCCCCTTGCCCCCTGCCCCCTGCACCCCTGCTTCTTGTTCATTCGATGCTTCTGGTTGTCCCTTGGGCGGCTCTACTTGTTTAGGTGAACGCTTAATTGCCAGAATATTCAATCCGAGGCTTGGGGGTGTTGCTTGCTGTTGTGGACGTTTCTTTTTCATTGGGTGTGGGCTTGTTTTTGGGGAGTAGTTGTGGCGAGTGAAGAGCCAGCGTGAGTGCAGACCCAAGCGGCTGGCTATTACAGCTTCCCAAGTGTAGCGAGTCCACTCTACCACTAGCCCTAGTTCATTCGTGCAGTAAGGTTTTTGTGGGAAAACAGCAGTCCGTTAGACAGATAGCTTTTCCAGTTCTAGCAGGCAGTGTCTGTCTTACATGTGGAAGCTTTGTTGAAAATCGTGCAAGAGCTGAATCACGAGTTATCCTCTCACAACCAAGGGACACCCCAGCCAACGTGGGTTCTAGAAGCAACAAAACCGATCGGCGTTACCATTGTTCAAGTACTGATGGTCCTCGACTGCGTCCAGGTCAGGGAAGCAAAGCTTGCCAGATGCGTAATTCAAAACTGTTGTTGGTGAGTTCCTTAATTCTTAAAAGAGGTAGGTTATTTCTGCGCGGCCCCTTATTGCACCTGCCACAGTTTGACCGTGCCGTCTACACCCTGACTAGCCATTGTATTTCCCCTCGGGCTAAAAGCGATAGAAGAAAATCCCAATGACCGTTGGTTTTCCCAAGCATTCAGGGTACGTAACCACTGTCCAGTATTCCGATTCCAAAGCTTGATTTCTTGGGCAGGACCTACACTCGCGATAGTCTGACTATCTGGGCTAAAGCTGACAGAAAAAACCGAACTCTGTTCAGGAGAAATCGTGCGAATTTCTTGCCCTATTTTCCAGTCCCACAGTTTCATTGTTCTGTCGCTGCTACCACTGGCTAACGTTTTTCCATCCGGGCTAAAGGCGACGGATAAAACTGAGTCTGAATGTCCCTTGAGGATGCGGATTAATTGCCCTGTCTTCGGATGCCAAAGCTTGATTGAACCATCATTAATGCCAATAGCGAGCGCTTGTCCATCTGGACTGAAGGCGAGCGGGGTATCGGATGCAATTGTCGCTGAGCCCAGAGTCGATGGCTGCCAAGAGAAGGTGCTCTCGACTTGGCCCGTCTTTAGATCCCACAGTTTTACCGTACTGTTAAAGCTGCCAACAGCAATCGTTTTTCCATCAGGGCTGAAGGCGACAGACGTAATCTCGGCCAGTGCTCCTGGCTGTTTGACTCGGACTGATTCTGGGTCTGTGGGGAGAGTCCGGATAGTCTCCATCGTTTTTGCTTCGATTAGCTCAACTGTTCCTTCCGATCTGCCAACCGCTAGAATCTGTCCATCTGGATGAAATGCGATCGCTTTGACTCTGTTCCAAGTTGCGTCATTGTCTGTGCCCGTCGATTTGAAGTGAGGGAGCCAAAGCACCACCGAACCATCAAGTGTGCTACTGACAAGACTTTTTCCATCAGGGCTAAAGGCAACAATCGGTCTAAATCCAAGTGAATTAAATTCATTGTTAGAGAACGTTGTTTGTAAGTACAGCTGGTTGGGATGGAGTAGTACAACGAGAGGATTAGACGGAAACGCTCTGTACTTGGCATACCCGTAAACCTCACTCAGTATGCCTCCCATTACCAAAGCAACTCCACATAGTAGTAACGTCTTGAGGAGATTTTTCATGTTCGTTACATTTGAAAACGCTCAGGCTGAGTGCCAACCAAACCTTTCAAGAAAGCTAGATTGGAATACCGATGTTTTTTGCTCTAGTAATCTATCCCTCTTTCCGTTGAAATTTATGCAAATCCTTATATTGAAGTGAAACAAAGCATTTTCCAGTGTGGCACCTACGTGACACGGGTTTGGCACTGGTCTGGCAGTAAATAGGGTATAGCAGGCTAGAGCATAACGAACTAGTTTGTTATGCCCTGAAAGTCTTGAGAATAGCTATCAATACCTGAGTGATTTAAAGTGTCAAAGGAGTGTCACACAGATGTCTTGGGAGTGTCATGAGAGTGCCACAATTTTTGAAAAGTGAGCCTTACATCACCAGACCCAAGCTCCCTCGCATAGCACACAAAATGTACGCTACAAACCCGCCGTGTTAAACTGCATATCAGCCGCTTTAGCGTAGAAGCTAAAGCCTTCTATCTCATCCTCGTCAAATTCGTCTGATGATATAGAGGGATTTGAATCTTCTTGAACGGCAGAAGACGTTACCGCGTTGTTAGAAGAAGTAGCGAGAGCATAAGTTGGAGGTTGAGGGCGCTCAACGCCAAAGGCAGCCCGTAGTTCCTCGATGTGACCTTCCAAAACCCAAATCATCTCCTGTGCAACTTTTTTAAGTTGCTGACCTTTAGATGCGCCGCTGTGTTGATAGGCATAAGGAAGCCAGCACATTCTCATTGCCCTAAGTGCTAATTCGTTGGGAGCATCAGTCGATTTAAGATAGTCAAGCAAAATACTGTCCGGTGTTTCGTCCATCGGTTGGAACCGAAACACAATGCTGCGCTTTTTTAAACTGTTATCTGAATTTGTCATGGTATATTAAAACATTCCCGAGTGGACTTAAATGGAACGGAGAGAAAAAGGAGACATTCCAGAGCGTAATGGAGACATTCCAGAGACAAGCGTGAAGCTAATTAAATTGTTTTATCGCAAAATATCTATTTTTAAGTGATTCGGGTTAAGAAGTTTTCTCATTAAGCTATCTCCAAATAGTCTCCAAATAGTCTCCAGACCAGCTCAAGTACTAGGAGACTTATCAGGGAAGCTTGTTGCAACATAACCGCTGAAATAAGGCTCATTCCCTATAAACTTTTGATAACAAACTCGCTCTTGATTTGAGATTTCTCTCTAGAAATAGTCCTTGAGTTAGAGGACAGTTTTTCAACTTCTGTCTCAAGGAGGTTTTTGAGCGGAATTGGTAGCTCTGGCTGCCGCAATCCCCGATTCCCGCACTACATTAGAGTCAGTCAGCCCCAGCACCTCCGCGCTCCCGGTTATACGCCAGCCATGTTCGCCTATATGCGCTTACGCACATAACGTCCCGAAAGGGACGACGGCGACGGCTGGCGACTGCGTCGGGCTTGAGCGGATGAGCATTTTTGACTTTGTATTGTCAGACATTACATTTCACTACAAGTTCATGTCCAGACCCACTCAGCAAAGAAGCTCCCAACAATAACTGACACGCTGCTCAATGTGATTGGCTTTGTCCGACAAACTCAAATTAATCTGGTGGGTGCATTCGCTGCATCGGAGGATGAGACAGCTTGATTGTCAACCAGAAGAAGAACGCTAGCTTCCGCAGTACGCTGGAGTACGTCCTGGGAAAAGAGGAAGCCACCCTTATCGACACAAACATGGGTGGAGAGACACCCCGACAGCTAGCAGCCGAGTTCGCAGCAGCGCGACGACACCGGCCCAACCTGAAAAGAGCCTGTGGACATATCATCATATCTATTCCCCATATGTGCGCTGACCACCTGAAGGGGGAGTATCACGAACATTTAGACGATGAAGAGTATGTTGCAATCGCTCGCCGTTGGCTCATTGGAATGGAGTTCCTGGGCGAGGGGTTGTCGTGCAGCCAGTACTTAATTGCCCGTCACCACGACACTCTTCACGAACACATCCATATTATTGCCAGCCGCATTAGGATGGATGGGTCTGTTGTCAGTGATAGCTGGGATTACCGCCGCAGCGAAGTGATAGTACGGCAGCTAGAGAAAGAATTTGGTTTAGAGGCTACACCTTGCAGCAACTCGCGGGTTGCCGAAACAGTTGAGGCATCGGGAATTGAAACAACCGTCAGTGACAGGAGCGCCCCGACAAGGAAACAGAAACACCATAGCGACAAGCCTACAGTCAAACAGCGACTCGCAGATCTTATAGATGAAGCTTGCTCTGATTCCCCCACCGTTACACAGTTGATTGGTCGGCTACAGCACCAGGGCGTTATTGTTCACCCCCAGTTCAGCACCAAAGGACTTTTTAAAAAAGCGATCGCGTTTGAGTTAGATGGGGTTCAGGTCGCCGGAAACAAGCTAGGTTCTGCATACAGCTTTCCAGGACTTCTAAGAAAGCGCGGTGTACAGTACGATCCAGAGCGGGATAATCCAGCACTAGAAGCAGCTTTATCTTGTGAAGTAGTGGCTCTAAAAGAACCCTCACCACTGGCTTCCACTTTTGAGCCGCCTATCCAACACCAGGAGAAGGAACCGCCCCCAATTGAAGCTTTCACTCAGCCCGATGTCGTTTTCCAGCCCACTCGAGTTGAACAAGCGGAGAACCTTCCAACAAAGTTAGATATTTTAAAAGTCGAATGGGATTCTCAACAACGACGCTGGGTATCTATAGCATCTGACGATCCAAATTATCCAATCAATCAAGCAGCTTTCAAAGAACAACCTGAAATCAAACCGGAACCACTGGTAGAGAAAGAGCAATCCCTGGAGAAGAAACCAACCCCAACACGAAGAGACTCTCGCCCTACTGAAGAACAGCTTCAACAGGCAGAGTATATCTATCACATTGCGTGGCTCATATTTCAACAGGCCTCGCGAGAGAGAAAAGTCAAGCCGCTAGGCTCTGGTGGTGGCTCTTACTTTGAAGACAAGGACTACTTTTTTGCGCTCAACGAAAGGGACAATCGATTTGCAGTTGTCCATTGCCAGCGAGGACTGCTGTACCCTGGAACTATTGAACAAGTTGATATTGAAGCGTTTGGTTCTTACTCTAGGCCGCTTCCCTCTTCGCAAAAACCGCCTCAATCCCAGCCCCCGCCCCAACTCGAATTAGATTGAATCCTATCGGTAAATCTCTTGCCTCAATCTCAAATGAATTTGAGATGCGTGAGTACCCGTTGTCAAATTCCAGTAGAGTGGATTTTAACAACGGCAGGCGCATCCGACACGCAACGAGATTGAGCGTGGGACAATGGGAGACAAGGTAGCTAATCCCTAGAAGGATTAGTGCTTGCTTATCGAATTAGAGCTGACCGATTCACAGCGGACGATTAATGCTTACGTCTGCTGGCTATAGAACCTCACCCGCTCGACTGGGAAACAGGGGGGGTAATCGCAGTCGTCAACCAACAGCTCGACTTCATCCTTTGAACGTTTTACTACTTTGCCAAAAGCTCCATCAAATTTACTGCCTTCCCAACAAACCTGAGCGTATTCCTCCGATTGGGTTGCCCCAAGAGTGGTAGCCTCTTGTATACAAACCCGTTGTTGAAGGAGCTGCTGCTCCAGGCAAGTAACGCCAGCAACACAATGCTGACCTATTGAGGTAAGACAATTCACAGTTAAGGATTGCTCATACTGCTTGGATTCTGGGGCTGGGGACGTGTAGGTCACTTTGGCTTGAGTCATTGATGTGTACGTCACTTGTAGCGCCCACAGTCCTAGCTGCCCCGATAGGTCATATCGCTCAGTCCTGGGGAACGGTGAAGCAAATGCTGTTTGTTCTACGGA
>DATNPC010000365.1:0-3158 GCA_036703375.1 Allocoleopsis sp. | reverse complement strand
CTCGCCAAAATCAGAAAGACACCCCAAGCCGGTACCTGACCCAGTTGAATCAACGCCATGAGAGGAGCTAATACCAAAAATTTATCGACTAATGGGTCAAGAAACTTGCCGAGTTCACTCACTTGATTGAGCTTACGAGCGAGATAACCATCTAACCAATCCGTGCCAGCAGCCACTAAAAAGACAGCCAAACAAATCCAGCGCATTTGGGAAGTTGGATTATTTAGACCATATAGAAGAAATGGCAACCCCAGCAAACGAGAAAATGTAATCCAATTGGGTAAAGTCATAAGCGACCGATTATCGATATTTCAAACTCTCACTACCTGTAGGATACCGCTGAAGAATGCTGAGTCTGCTCACTGGTCACTGCTCGCTGAACACTGATTGTTAATAAGCACCCTCCTTACTGACAACGACCATCAGTGTCTTCAGAATTAACAGAAGATCGTAGGCAATCGACCACTTTTTCTGATAAGCGATATCCATACGCACAATATCCTCAAAATCGGTGACGCGAGAACGACCGTGCGCCTGCCACTCTCCTGTCATTCCCGGCTTGGTATTCAACCGTTCCCAATGATGCTTTTCATACTTCATCACCTCTTCTACTGTCGGTGGACGCGGTCCGACTAAGCTCATTTCTCCAACAAGAACATTCCAGAACTGAGGTAACTCGTCCAAACTTGTGCGGCGCAAAAAACGACCCACGCGAGTAATGCGTGGGTCATTTTGGTTTTTAAAGATGTGACCTGTTGCTTGATTTTCAACTAAATGTTTGAGTCGGTCGGCCTCTACAATCATTGAGCGGAATTTCCAGATCCGAAAGGGTTTACCCTTCAATCCACACCGCATTTGGCTGTAGAGAATACCACCGGGGTTATCTAACAGAATTGCGATCGCGATCGGAATGGCAACCAGAATGGTTAGCATTAATCCAACTAAGGCTCCGAAGATATCTAGCAAGCGTTTGCACTTACTACGCGTGGAGTAATGCACCTGTTGTTGGATGACTTGGGTCTGAATCCAGCGATCGAGAATGGACGAATCAACCGCTATGGAAGCGGTAGGTTTTGTTTGGGTAGACACGGCTGGCAGTCAATTACTTACAGAATCATCGAGTGTTTATACTTCGGGCAGTCAGCTTTGGGCTGTCAGTTTTCAGCAGTCAGCATTAGGCCAACATTTTATAGCTTATAGGTGACAGCTCAGTCAAAAGCTCAGTTTATGCCCGTGCAGAGTATAGATTAAGTTATCTTCTGCCACAGGGTGAATATAGTTTGCTACTCGGCAACAACTGTACGAACTGTACGCCTTTATATTAATCATTTTTTAGATCATGGCGAAAAATTCTCTCGGAATTGAACCGAATTTTTAGGATTTTCTTTACTGTTCTCTTCGATTTTTAAAGTATTCGCAAAGTTGTAGAAATTTAATGACTCTCTTGGGAAAATATTTTATAAAATTAAAGATTAAACCTTTAGTAGCCCGGTGTGCCTAACCGGACAATTAGCGGTTCCTCGAATTTTTGATAAGTTCTAGACAAGACAACATCTAGATAATGGCGCAACCATTCTTGCTGCTGGAGATTTGGGCGGTAGAGTCCATCGCCTTCCTGAGAAAAAAGTCCTGTGCTGGTTGCGAGACGAGAGTAGTGAACATTTTCTTGGGATTGCTGAGATAATAAGCGATCGTGGGTCAGAGCAGGGGTAAGACCGAACGGCAACTGACCTTCTATGAGACTAACAAGGCGATCGTAACAAGCATTGGTATTCAGACCGCGACGCTCTAACACTCGTATAATCTCCTCAAGACTGTAAGCGCGATCGGTGGCATCGCCGACCGTCATCGAGAAAGCTCGTAGTATTTCCAAAAGCAGAAAGTAGTCACTATACTGCTGCCGGGAGCGATTTAAAACTTGAGGATACAAAGGCAAGACTGCAAGTCCTGCCGCTACCCAGTTCTGCATCACCGAGTCAGCGTCCTGAATGAATGTAGCACCGGGGAGTCTTTGCTGTATCCACTGGGTCAAGGTTCCTGAATCGGCAGTGCCTCCAACCCAAAAAATATTGTAAATTCCCTGTTGCGATATTCCCGCCTCAATCATCAGAGCGTTGAGGATGCGATCGAGCTGTTGCATCAACGGTTGCATCACCTTAGTTTCCAAATCTAGACGCCTTACCGTCCATCGATCGCTTCCTAGCTCTAGAGTAAATTCATCTTTACGTTGCAAAATCAGTTTCAGGTAGCTAGAAGCTTTGAGGAGTGCTTTCCCTAAAGGAGAACTGTGCAACACATAAGTCAAGCGATCGCGTTTAGCGCGATCGGGTTGTCCGGGGAGTGGGAGTGCTAACTCGTTACTCAATCCCAGCTGTTCGGATTGTGCGGTCGATAGCTGAGGATAGAGTAACTGGCAGAAAATATCTTGATCGATCGCACCACCGCCATACGGCAGGCTGTACAAACTAAAATCATCGTAAGTTAATGCTTGGAGATCGAGCGGCAGAGCAACTAAAGCGAACTCGGTCGAAGTCGCCCCCGCATTAATCGCCAAGGTTCCACCTCGCCAAAGCGTGACGGGGGGATGAGTGGACGCGGTTTTGGCAGACGTAGGGACGTGGCGGCGCAAAGATGCGGGGAGATTGGTTACAGAATTCTCTGTCCTTTGTTCCTCGCTTTTCCTCCTCAACCCTTCAGCGTGAGAACTGAGTAAACCAGCTAGGATCGGCGCGATCGCATCTTCCAAAAAGAAGATTTGTTCGGGGTGTCTCACAAGCTTGGTGGCAAGTACAGCTTCTCGCAAATTGAAGTGATAGGTATCTCCCCAGTCTGCTGGGTAGCCTAAAATGACTCCCGTTAATTTTCCTAATGCCGTCGCTAAGGCATCCGGTGTTAGACCAACAGCCCCCACTTTCATTGCTGCATCTGGTAGCGTGTGCTTCGGCGTTAGCGTGGCTAAAAGCGCTTGTACAGAACAGCGCATTGAGTACAGAGAAACGGCGTCTTGCTCAGATAGCTGAAATATCGGTTCCCAGTCACCCCGTTTCGGAGAATAAAACGGAATACCCAGACTCAAATAGGGTCTAACATTTTCCAGAACTCGTTGGGCCTTCGGTTGAGCTGATTGAGACGGTGAAGAGGTAGTACCTATCGGTAGT
>DATNPC010000364.1:0-4330 GCA_036703375.1 Allocoleopsis sp. | reverse complement strand
GGATAAAAATGCGATCGCGTCCGGGGGCGGGTCATAATAAACCACACCCTGACCTAACGAAATTGTTCCAGGATTGCTGCGAATCAGTTCCCCAACAATGGGGATAAGCGGCGACTGCACCGCCTGCATGCGAGAGGTTAGGGTTGTCATGCGCTTTTGACTGAGAAAGTAGAGTGGAGAGTCGGAAACAGAGTATCAAAATTCCGACTACCCATTCTCCCAACGATTGCTAGGTTTAATTTTCTCGCAGAAATACAGGAGTTTTTGACGAGAGTGAATTACAGTTTGTAGGGGCGCACGGTTGTGCATCGGTTTCAATTTCAGCCCTAGGCAGGAGATTGAGGAGCCACAATTTGGAGATTGAGGAGCCACAATTTAGAGTAGGGGCGAAGCATTCGGGAGACAATTGATCGGTCAAATCCTAGATTTCACCTCCGAATGCTTCGCCCTTTCAGGGAAAATGCTTGCAAATTGCTGTAGATTGCCAAGAGGTTCAAACCATGCCGAATCTCAAAGAGAACGACGAGGCGATGCGCGACGTACTGACGAATGCCAGAGTTATTGCCGTTGTCGGCCATTCGGATAAACCCGAACGTACCAGCTATCGCATCGCTCAATTCTTGCGAGAGGTAGGTTACACCATCTATCCTGTCAATCCAATGGTGAGCGAGATTGATGGTCAACCGAGCTATGCTTCTCTCAAAGATGTCCCGGAACCAGTGGATATTGTCAATGTCTTTCGCCGTTCGGAGTATTTGCCCGAAATTGTCGAGGAGGCAATAGCCATTCAAGCCAAAACACTATGGACGCAACTGGGTGTATTTGATGAGACATCTGCACAAAAAGCACTCAATGCGGGTCTAAATGTCGTGATGGATGCTTGTATCAAAGTCGAATATCTGCGATTGAAAGTCGGTTGAAGTTACCTCGCGGCTGCTTTAATGGTTTGAGCAATACTTTGAGCGACTTCTTTGCTACTCCAATAGCTTCCGTGGGCTTGACCGCCATTGAGCAGCGCTAGAATAGTCTGGCTGAAAGGTTGAATGAGGAAGTCGAACCATTGATGGGTCAGTTGGTCTTTAAAGTCGAGATATTTCGCATCTCCATCGACTAAACCGGACATGACTTTCTCTAACGGCCACGCTACGGGATCGCTGGGATGGATAAAGTTTAACCAAGGCAGTTCCCTACCCCGCAGCTGGTAGAGATTCGCCAGTAACTTATTGAACTGAGGTTGAAAGTCGTGACTGCTGCCATTGAAGCTAATTAAGCTAAACAGAGCAATGGGTGAACCCATTGTATGAATGCTAGCGAGAGGAATACCTTGATTTGGATTAGCGCCCAATCCAAATAAAGCATTGCGAATCGTCATCACATCCTGATGTCCAGGTATCTTCTTATCCTCCCAACGGTCAGCAAATAGGATGTCCAAGAGAATAACCGTTCCCCAACTGTGAGTTACCAAGTGCAATCGGTCTCCTGGCTTATGTTTGGGTGCACCTGCTGTTCCTAAAACTTGTTCGGCTTGTTGTTTGAGTTGAGCGACAACTTGAGACCCAACATGGCGGCTGAGGTAGAGGGCCGCATCACCAACAAACTGCAATAATTGCTTGTCACGGAAGTCTTTGAACCAAAGTTTATTCCAAGCTTTCGAGGCTTTTAAGTCGCGTTCGAGTTTGTTTTCTGCCGCCACGTTCACATTACCCCAATAGAGCGCGATCTTTTCGACGGTCAGAGGTGGCTCTACTCGCTGCTCAATGTCCTGAAACAGCCCGTCCGCGTAGGAGGGTTTCTCGGTTTTACTGCGGTTGCTGACACCGTGGATGAATAGGATGTAGTCGGTAGGCATGGATAGTTTCACTGATTGAACGTTGTAGCAATACTACCGATCGCATTTGCTACTTTCCAGATTTTTTGTTGGGAAGATTCAAACGTGACATCAGTAAAGCTTCCCGTGCTAAGGCAGGAGGCAGAAGGCAGAGGGCAGAAAGCAAGAAAGACTGTACAGCCAGCTTTTGAACCTTGTTGAACTGGATAGTGATTTGGGTCACGCTGCACTAATCGCTTTGATAGCTACAGAGTCAATTTTGTCAACGTTTTCTCACACACTTCCAAGTACTGCATAAGACCAAGACGACAACCCTATGGAGTAAAGGAATGAGTCGAACGAGATAAGAGTTATGAATAAAACTACCTTATGTACTGTCTTAGGATTAGGCGCGATCGCTCTCGGAGCCGCATATATAATCTTAGCCCCAAAAGCAGACGCGACTATCTATGCCAGAAGCAATCCAACAGATGTTATTCCTCCCGATTGGGTGGGGAGATGGAACTGCAATCTTGACGGTCGTGCAGCTGTCATAGAGTTTAAATTAGGCAATGATATCAGATGTAATGGAGATGTTTGTTCGACCACAGCTGGAACAAAACTGGTCGGTCGAATCAGCGATAATGGAGGAGAATGGAAACCCCTTGAACAAAGAAACTTTAGTCCTAGTGACCCTCCTACTACTCGGCAAGATCATCTCCTTCCTTTGCGCTACAACAACACCGATAACTGGATGCTGATGATGCACACTTGGAACCGAAGTTTTGCGAGTGGTTATACAGTTTGGAACGGAATTCCATTTGGGTTACAGTGTCGTAAATCTTAATGGCTTGTTCTGACTTTTCTTTAAATTTTTGCAATCAAAGCCCAGAGACTCCTTAAAATCTGGGCTTCTTTTAATGGCATCATTTTGAACTACTACTTCTCAAGCTGTAGGTATATTTAACTGACATCTTGTACCTTTCTCAATAATCGTAGAGTGGGCATTGCCGACCAACGATAGAATCAAGCTTTCAAGTTATATTCGGCAATGCCCACCCATACATAGGTAAGACTGCTGAAAGTGATGCAAAATCTGAGTTTGATTAAATCTCATTTGAGCTAAATTTGAGGAATTAGAAAACAAGTTTGAGAGAACTGCATAAAAAATTGATACCTCACCTATTGATTGAGTGAAAGGGTTACAGCTCTGAAACAACTAAAACTTTAAGTCAAAGAGTTTTCAAGGTTGTTAAACTCTCTAACTCATTTATCCATCAAGGAATACCTAAAATGTCTACTCGCAAAGCTAGTCAATTCGTGCTTGGCCTTCTTGCCCTAACCAGTATCGCCGCTTTACCACCAGCCGCTCACGCTCAAATTGCTAAGCCAAGTACGACTGTTGATAACATCTTGAATCGAGCTAATTTAAGCACTGATTCCTCAAAGCTGCAACCATCAACACAACAACTATCTCCGTCTCTAGAGCGACTCAACGATCCGTCGAAACTGCGGGACGATCAAAATGGAGTTTGCAACGGTAGTTGCAGCAAGCCTATTGATAAGAGTGACTTGCTCACTAATCCGGCAACACTGCCTGCTACTCAGTTAAATCAGTCTTTACCTCAACTTCGGCAATAAACATTGCATTAACTAATACCAATTTCAATCGGGGTTGAGCGAAAGAACGTAGAAATAGCAATCTTGTACCGTCATTAATGAAATTGGTATTAGCGTTCTGCTGACATCTGAGTGATAGTAGGTCGGTATCTAAGCATCAACCTACTATCTTTTCTTCATCAACTAGTTTGAGAATAGCCATGAGGATTAAGCTTTCCCAGTATTATGTCGTGACGTCACCTTTTTTCGATGAACTTGATGGGCGTACTAAACGAGTCATTTTCGCCACGCGCACAGCTACTGTACGTATCATTGATGAGCTGAGTTGGAATCTGATAGAAACAGGGCAGTTCGACGAGCTTCCTCAGGATATTTTATCTGATTTAATGAGGATTGAATTAATTGTTCCCTACGATGAGGATGAACTGAAGGCTATCCTCGATCGCAATACTGCGATCGCTAAAAATGATGACGATCTGTATTTAGTCATTCAACCGACAGCCTATTGCCAATTGGGATGTCACTACTGCGGTCAACAGCATACCAGCAAAATGATGAGCGAGGAAGATGGACAGCGAGTTTTGGAACGCGCTCGTGCCAAGCTGGAAACTCAACAGTTTAAGAGCCTCTCGATTGGCTGGTTTGGCGCAGAACCGCTAGTCGGACTTCCAGTCATGAGACGGCTTACTCCCCAACTTCAAGCACTCGCTGCATCGTTTAGCTGTCGCTACAATGCAAAAATTGTCACCAATGGTTTAGCATTGACAGACAACGTCGCAACTGAAATCGTCAATGACTTGGGGGTGAAATCGATCGAGATTACCCTGGATGGAGTAGCACCATTTCATGATGCTCGGCGCATGCAGAAAAATGGCTTGCCAACCTTTGATAAAATCTTCTCTA
>DATNPC010000363.1:0-18678 GCA_036703375.1 Allocoleopsis sp. | reverse complement strand
GGGAGGCAATATCACGGCCTTGCAAAATGGTCTTGCCCTCGCCGGTGATTTTATGAGCGCGGCCAGCTTCTTGGGTATTGCTGGACTAGTCGCACTGAACGGTTTTGACGGATTGATTTACTCGATTGGCTTCCTGGTTGGCTGGCCCATCGTCATGTTCCTGATTGCCGAACCGCTACGCAATCTAGGTCAATACACGTTTGCCGACGTGGTAGTCTATCGCTTGCGCCAAAAGCCAGTGCGGATTGCGGCGGCCATTGGCACGCTGGCCGTGATTACCTTTTATCTCATTGCCCAGATGGTTGGTGCGGGGAACCTGATTAAACTGCTGTTTGGGTTAGATTACGCCTTAGCCGTTGTGATTGTCGGCGGCGTAATGTTGGCGTATGTGATTTTCGGCGGGATGATTGCCACGACTTGGGTGCAAATCATCAAGGCAATTTTGTTGTTGGGCGGGACTATATTGCTATCTATTCTGGTACTTGCCAAATTTGGCATGAACCCACTGGCACTGTTTAATGCAGCTACAGCTAAATATAATGCTGGCGTTCTGGCTCCTGGCAAACTAGTCTCCGATCCGTGGAACGCTATCTCGCTAGGAATGTCGCTGATGTTCGGCACAGCAGGATTGCCCCATATCCTGATGCGCTTCTACACGGTGCGAGATGCCAAAGCGGCTCGCAACTCGGTGACGTATGCCACGGCGTTTATTGGCTTCTTTTACTTACTCACCTTCATTCTCGGGTTCGGGGCGATGGTGTTTGTCGGTCAAGCCGATATCAAGAAGATTGATGCGGGTGGTAATATGGCTGCGCCGATGTTGGCAGAAGTCTTGGGCGGTAATGCTTTCCTGGGCTTCATTTCGGCGGTTTCTTTCGCCACAATTCTAGCTGTTGTTGCTGGATTAACGCTTTCGGGCGCAGCCGCATTGTCTCACGATCTGTGGGTGAATGTGGTACGGGCTGGTCATGCTGACGAGTCAGAGCAACTCAGGGTGGCTCGTGGTTCAACCGTTCTGCTGGGTGCCTTGGCAATTATTCTAGGAATTATTTTCAAGGGACAGAATGTAGCGTATATGGTTGGTTTGGCATTTGCGATCGCAGCTAGTGCCAATTTCCCTGCCTTATTGATGTCAATGCTGTGGCGGCGCTTCACAACGAATGGCGCGGTGGCTAGTATGTTAGTCGGTACTATATTGTCATTGGTGCTGATTTATTTGTCTCCAGCGATTCAAATTGATGTGCTCAAGCATTCGGCAGCACTTTTCCCCCTGAAGAACCCAGGACTGATAACTATACCACTCTCGTTTATCGTGGGAATTGTTGTTTCGCTTCTAGCTCCTGAGAAGTTGGCACAGCAGAAGTTTAACGATGTCGAGCAACAAATCCACTTAGGCCCTGTGGGGAGTACAACGATTGACACTCGCCCGCTTTGAAGCTTGGCGATTATCCAGCTCAACCTCGGGTTCTTGGTATATCACTAGCCAGTTGCTCTCCTACAACGGACAACTGATAGAAAACCCAAGTTCGTATTGTACAGATTAGCTCGCACAACAGCTTATACCAACTGGGTATAAGAATGACACATTTCACCCCCCCAGCCCCCCTTATTAAGGGGGGAGAAAGAGAGAATATGTGCCAAACTCCAACCCAATTGGTATTACTGCTGGTCTGAATCAAGTGAAACTTTAAAACTACATTGAGGGCGAATGCATCGTCCTTTTTTTGTGAGAACTTTACCTCAAGGCCTTCAAACTGAGCCGTCAACTGTTGCGAAGCTTAAGATATTGTTGAGGTTTGCGGTGTCTGCTATGCCACAATGTTTTCCCGATCGCCAAACCTCACTAGAGCAGGCGATCGATCAGCATCCCCTAATAGTATCGCCTGACACTCCCGTACTTGATGCGATCGCATCCATGAGTCAAGCTCGCGTTAGCTATGCCTTGGTTGCCCAACAGCAGACACTAATGGGAATATTGACCGAGCGCGATGTAGTCAGACTGGTGGCAATCCAGATACCTTTGGCAGGAGTTGCCATCTCCCAAGTGATGACGCAGAACCTAGTCACGCTATCCTTGGCAGAAGCTGATACGATCTTCGACGTATTGGCGCTGTTGCACTCCTCTGATATCCGTCACCTGCCCATCTTGGACGAACAAGGAAACTTGCTTGGTGTCATCACCTCCGATAGTTTGGCGGCAAAGACACCAGGGTTGAGACAGGCGAACGAGCAGAGGCAACCGGTAGAAGAAGCGTCCTGCCAAGAAGCCACTTCCCGGCATCACCAACTGCTGGCTCAAAAGCTACGCACCTCTGAGAGTATGATGCGTGCCGTGTTTGGAGCAATGACGGACATCGTACTCGTCATCGACACTCAGAGGAACATCCAAGTCGTGCCAACCAATACGAGTTCTCTCTACGAACCTAGTTTAGATATCATCGGCCACACTATCCAACAATTTTTTCAAGATGAGGGGGCCGAACATTGGTTGCAGCCGGTGCAGCGAGTCTTAGAGACACAGCAGACGCTCAGTTTAGATTACAGGTTACCGATTGGCGATCGCATGTTGTGGTTTACAGCTTGCATTTCGCCCTTGTCGAACGATGCTGCGATTTGGGTAGCCCGTGATATTAGCGATCGCTTTCTCGCCGAGTCAGCGCTGCGTCAAAAAAACCAGGAGTTGGCCAACACGCTGCTCGAATTGCAACGGACTCAACAAGAACTCATTCAATCCGAGAAAATGGCGGCTTTAGGACAACTGATTGCTGGAGTTGCCCATGAAATCAACACGCCCTTGGGGGCTATTCGCTCATCCGTGGAAAATCTGGCTGACTTCTTCACCTCATCCTTAGAAGAATTACCTCATTTTTTTCACAATTTATCCCTCGAACGTTCGGCGGACTTCTTCGCCTTACTCCACAACTCGCTCCAACAACCCATAACCTTCTCTACCAAAGAAAAGCGACTCTTTAAGAGAGCGTTGACTCAACAATTAGACAGCCATCAAATTGATAATTCCGATACCATTGCCGATACTCTCGTCGATCTCGGTATCTATGATGATATTTCTCCCGTTTTACCGCTGTTGCAAGATTCAGACAGCCAAAGGATTTTACGCGTCGCTTATCAGCTTTTTAGTTTACGGAAAAGTACGCAAACGATCGCCACAGCAACGGAGCGTGCAGCAAAAGTGGTGTTTGCCTTGAAAACCTATGCTCGATACGACTTTCAGGGAGAAAAGGTTTTAACTAACCCGATCGAAGGACTAGAAACTGTCTTAACCCTCTATGAAAACCACCTCAAACGAGGAGTTGAAGCGATCAGACATTACGAACCCGACTTACCGCTTGTCCCCTGTTATCCAGACGAACTCAATCAAGTGTGGACAAATTTAATTCACAATGCCTTACAAGCCATGGACAGTAAAGGAGTATTAAATCTTGAGGTAAAACGACAAGACCAATACGTACAAGTCAGCATTACCGATAGCGGTAAGGGCATTCCCTCAGATGTTATGCCGAGAATCTTTGAGGCATTTTTTACAACCAAATCTCCGGGGGAGGGTAGTGGATTGGGATTGCAAATCAGTCGAAAAATTATTGAAAAGCACGCTGGTAAAATCTCGGTTGAGAGCGTACCCGGTCGGACGACATTTACTGTATTATTACCAATTGCGCTAGAGAGGTAACCGCGATAGTGTAGTTTTTCACAAATCTACTTTCTGACTATGCCTAAACCTGTAATTCTCTGCGTTGATGATGAAATATTGGTTTTGAACAGCCTCAAGATTCAACTAAAAAATGAATTTGGCAATGCCTACCTTTATGAAGTCGCAGAAAGCGCGGATGAAGCGATGGAAGTCATTGAAGAGCTAGAAGAAACAACCACCCCGATTCTCGCGATCGTATCAGATTGGCTAATGCCTGGGATTAAAGGAGATGAATTCCTAATTCGAGTTCATCAACGCTATCCTCATATTATTAAAGTTCTCTTGACTGGACAAGTTGATGACGCGGTGATTGAACGTGCCAAGGTAGAGGCAAATTTGCATAGTTGTTTGCACAAGCCTTGGGAGAGGAGAGAACTCATTGAAACGATTAAGTCAGGCTTGGCTAACCAATGAGGAAACCTGTAATTCTTTGTACGGATGACGAACTGACGATTCTAGATAGCTTGAAAATTGAGTTAAAAAAAGCCCTGGGCGATGACTATCTGATTGAAACCGCTATCGGTGGTGAAGATGCGCTAGAGCTACTTTTGGATTTAATTAAAGATGGATATGAAATTATATTAGTCATTTGTGATTATATCATGCCCGATATCAAGGGCGATGAATTATTAAAGCAAATTCATCTAATCTCTCCTAGAACGCTGAAAATTATGCTGACGGGACAAGCTGATATTGAAGGAGTGAGCAATGCAATTAAGCATGCCAAACTCTATCGTTATATCGCTAAACCCTGGCAGAAAGAAGACTTAAAATTAACCGTACAAGAAGCAGTCCGCAGCTATTTTCAAGATAAACAACTCACCGAGCAAAACAGTACGCTCCAGCGACTCAATGAGGAATTAGAGACTCTAATTGAGCAACGCACAGCAGCACTGCGTCAGTCCGAGGAAAAGTTTGCGAAAGCCTTTCGTTCTACTCCTCACGCAATTACCATTACCCGGCTGCATGATGGGCATCACATTGAAGTGAATGATAGCTTCTGCCGCATGACGGGGTATACCAACGCAGAAATGATCGGTCGTACAGCTATTGAATTATGCCTTTGGGTCAATTTAGCAGAGCGCGATCGCTTATTTCAGTTATTACAAGAAAACCGTGCCGTTCGGGATTATGAATTCCATTTTCGGACTAAGTCCGGCGCAATCAGAACCGCTTTATTGTCAGCGGAAATAATCGATCTAGATGGAGAAACGTGCGTTCTCAGTGTGAGTCAAGATATTAGCGATCGCAAACAGGCCGAAGTGGAACTCCAACAAGCCAAAGAACAAGCCGATCGAGCCAACCGTGCCAAAAGCCAATTTCTGGCAAACATGAGCCACGAATTGCGGACTCCCCTCAACGCCATTATCGGTTTTACACAATTGCTCGGACGCGACTCCTCCCTCAAACCCGAGCAACGAGAACAGATCGAGATCGTAACGCGCAGTGGCGAACATTTACTCGGTCTGATTAATAACGTTCTGCAAATGTCCAAAATCGAGGTGGGTCAGGTCACGCTGGATATCAATGCGTTTGACCTGTACCACTTGCTGAACTCCATAGAAGAGATGTTCCAACTCCAGGCTAAAAAAAAAGGCTTGCAGTTAATTTTTGAGTGCGATCGCAATCTTCCCCAATACGTGCAAACTGACGAAAGTAAATTGCGTCAAGTCTTAATTAACCTCCTGGGAAACGCGATTAAATTTACAGCGGAAGGAGGGGTAACGTTGCGAGTATCCGGAACCAATCGCGATCGACTACAGACAACAAATACTGGACAACAGACGATTTATTTTGAAGTCGAAGACACGGGTTTCGGCATTGCTTCAGACGAGATGGAAAACTTGTTTAAACCCTTTGTGCAAACCGAAACGGGTCGGAAAAGCTTAGAAGGAACGGGACTCGGTTTACCCATTAGCCGACAGTTCGTGCAATTGATGGGAGGAGACATCACCGTCAACAGCAGGGTTGGCAAGGGAAGTCTGTTTAAATTTGAGATTGCGGTGAGTTTGGCGGATGCGGCCCACATGCAGGTGCTTCCAACCCATCACCGAGTGATTGGCTTAGAACCCGGACAACCTGAGTATCGCATCTTAGTGGTTGACGACGCGAAAGACAGTCGCCTGTTGCTGGTAAAACTCCTAGCCCGTGTTGGCTTTCAAGTGCGCGAAGCCGAAAATGGTCAACGCGCCCTCGAACAGTGGCAAGCCTTTGCCCCCCATTTGATTTGGATGGATATGCGGATGCCTGTCCTGGATGGCTATGAAGCGACTAAACGCATCAAAGCCCATTTAAAAGGTCAAGCAACGGTAATCATTGCCCTAACCGCTAGTGCCTTTGATGAAGAGCAAGCGCTGGTTTTATCCACAGGCTGCGATGACTTTGTTGCCAAACCTTTCCGAGAACCGGCGATTTTTGAAAAAATGGCTCACTATTTGGGGGTACGCTACATTTACGAAGAGCCAGCCTCATCCTCTCAACCTGTCTTCACCCAAGCCTCACCGGCGGATTTAACGCCCGACGCCCTTGCCGTAATGCCCTCACCGTGGGTTGAGAGGCTGTATCAAGCGGCGAACGAGATTGATAACGAACAAATTTTCGAGTTGCTTTCACAGATTCCTGCAACCCAGGCTAAGCTGAGTGATGCGATCGCGGATTGGGTGAACAATTTCCGGTGCGATCGCATCATTGATTTAATCGAAGAATTCAGAAAGTCTTAACTAGCGATTTTAGCGTTGAGCGTGTAGGGTGGGCATTGCCAACCAGAACTTAAAAACCTGATTCTATTGTTGGTTAGCATGACACGTCCTAGGATGATTGAGAAAGGTGCCAGATGTTAGTTACCCTAAATCTACCATCCCCCACAGCCCCTGCCGAAGAGTCGGCGGGGTTGAGCCAAAATCCTCGTACTTGTTACGTTCTAACCATCACAACTTTAAATTCAAAATTTGTTCACCCTGCACTGGCTGATTTAAAAATTCCTCAAAAATGAATCGCACTCAAACCACTACCGAGCGAGGATACATTCTAATTGTTGATGACACTCCCGAAAATCTCCAAGTTTTATCGGCTACCCTATCCGAGCGTGGGTACAAAGTACGTGGGGTCATCAAGGGTACCATGGCAATTCGTGCAGCACGTTCAGCACCTCCCGATTTAATTTTGCTCGACATCATGATGCCAGAGATGAATGGCTATGAAGTCTGCGAGCAACTGAAAGCTAATGCTCAAACTTCAGATATTCCCATCATTTTTATTAGCGCTTTAGATGAAGTTTTGGATAAAGTTAAAGCCTTCCATATTGGTGGCGTTGACTTTATCACCAAGCCCTTTCAGGTTGAAGAAGTTTTGGCACGGGTTGAACATCAACTCACAATTCGTAGACTTTCCCAGCAGCTCCAACGTCGAAACGAACAGCTTCAACAAGAAATTCAAGAGCGTAAAAAGGCAGAACAGGTCGCTGAGGCAGCGTCCCAAGCGAAAAGTGAATTTCTCGCCAATATCAGCCACGAACTTCGCACTCCCCTGAACGCCATTCTGGGATTTACCCAAGTCATGAGTCGCGATCCTTTTCTCACAACCGAGCAGCAAGAATACTTGGGAATTATTAACCAAAGTGGCGAGCATTTGTTGGAATTAATCAATGATATTTTGGAATTATCCAAAATTGAAGCAGGAATGATTGCCCTCGACGAGAGTAGCTTCGATCTGTATCGGCTGCTGGATAACCTTGAAGCGATGTTTCAAATCAAAGCCGAACAAAAGGATTTAGATCTAATTTTTAGCGTTCCAGCTAACGTGCCGCAATATATCATCACTGATGAGAAAAAATTGCGCGGATGTTTAATTAATCTCCTAGGAAATGCCATTAAATTTACGCAATCCGGAAGTGTAAGGCTGCGCGTAAGCATGGGGTCTGGAGATGAAATGACAACGCTCCAAAGACAGAAAGATACGGAGATTTCTTCCCATTCGGGATTCTCTGCACCCTCGACACACCAATCTCTTCGGTTTGAAGTAGAAGACACGGGACCTGGTATTGCACCGGAAGAAATTGATACAATATTTGAGGCTTTTGTCCAAACAAAAGTTGGACGAAAATCTGCTGAAGGCAGTGGACTCGGTTTATCGATAACGCGGAAGTTTGTGCAATTAATGGGAGGAACGATCGCGGTAAACAGCGTTTTAGGTAAAGGCACAACCTTTCGGTTCACTATCAAAATCGCTCAATTCAGTGCATCTGAAGTGAGTATCAAACCTCTACAACGAGCGATCGCATTAGAACCGGATCAAGCGCCTTATCGCATTCTCGTCGTTGATGACTCCAAAGAAAACCGTCTACTGCTTGTTAAATTACTCGAACCCGTTGGTTTTGAGCTACGGGAAGCGGAAAATGGTTTACAGGCTGTTACTCTCTGGGAGAGTTGGCAGCCGCACCTCATTTGGATCGATACGCGCATGCCTGTCATGGATGGACTGGAAACCACCCGGCAGATTCGAGTAAGAGAGAGCCAAAGAACCGTTAGCGATCGCGCCAATCCTGCAACAATTATTCTAGCTCTGACAGCCAGTGCGTTTGAAGAGAGGCGAGGGGAGATTATCGCCGCCGGTTCTAATGATTTCGTCCGCAAACCGTTTCCAGAACAGGTAATCTTTGAAAAAATTGCTCAATACTTAGGAGTGCGCTATGTTTATGAAGATGCGCCTTCATTACCTATAGCTTCTACTAGAAGACGTTATTCGGTTAGTGCAGCAAGTGCAGCACCAGATTCATCCTTCCTCTCGAAACTAGCCCAAATGCCTCGGGCTTGGGTGGCGCAGTTACATCAGGCTGCATTGGAAGTTAATGAAGAGTTAGTCAGCGAATTGATCGAGCAAATCCCCGAAAATGCTTCTTTTCTAACTGGCTCCTTAAAAGATTTGGTGAACGATTTCCGGATGGATGTCATCGTGCGGTTAACCAGTTCAGTGATAGAGCGCTCTGAATTGGATTAGAGAATAGGTCGCAATAGTACGCTTGGGCAATGACTAATCAACTCATCAAAATCTTAATAGTCGATGACCAACCCAATAATCTCCACTTTTTATCCAATATTTTATTAAAACAAGGGTATAAAGTTCAACGAGCTATTTCTGGTCAACTGGCATTGAATGCAGCAAACGCCGCTCCACCCCATTTAATTTTGCTCGACATTCTGATGCCAGAAATGAATGGTTACGAAGTATGCCAACAATTGAAAGCGAATGAGAAAACTCGCGAAATTCCTGTCATCTTTTTGAGCGCTTTGCATGAAGCGATTGACAAGGTAAAAGCGTTTAAAGCCGGTGGTGTAGACTTTATTACCAAGCCGTTTCAAGTTGAAGAAGTTTTAGTTCGGATTGAAAATCAGCTCAAAATTCAAAATCTACAACGACAACTGCAAGAACATAATCGAGCGCTACAGCAAAGTGAAGCCCGCCTGCAAAAATTAACCGCGAATTTACCGGGCATGCTGTTTGAATTTCTCCGACATGCCGACGGATCTTCTCAGTTTGCTTATGTCAGTTCGGGGTGTCGGGAAATTTATGAATTAGAACCCGAGCAATTGTTAGAAAATGCCGCAAGAGGCTTTGACATCATTCATCCCAATGACCGAAAAAGCTTGATGGCATCGATTGATACTAGCGCCCAAACCTTAGAACCTTGGGTATGGGAAGGGCGAATTATTACCCCATCAGGACAACTCAAATGGACTCAAGGCGCAGCTCGGCCCGAACACCTTGCTAACGGAGATATTCTTTGGCACGGTTTAGTCGTGGATGTGAGCGATCGCAAATTCTCAAACGCTTTGTTGAGGGAGTCGCAGCAACGACTGTCATTTTTAGTCCAGCAAACTCCCTTAGCAGTAATTGAATGGAGTAACAGCTTAGAAATTATCGCTTGGAATCCAGCTGCCGAAGCAACATTTGGCTACTCTCAGCAAGAAGCTATAGGGTGCAATCTGATTGCTCTCCTCGTACCGGACAGCGGAAGAGAACAAGCGATTCAAGTCGCCAATGACTTGCTGCATCAACAGGGCGGAACCTACAGCCTGAGCGAGAATAGAACCAAAGATGGCAGAATCATCAGTTGTGAGTGGTACAACACGCCGCTAATTGATGAAAGCGGACACATGATTGGCGGCGCATCCATGGCAGTAGATATTACGCATCGCCAGCAAGTTGAAACCGCCTTACGGGAGAGTGCCGAACGGGAAAGAGCGATCGCGAAAGCGATCGAACGGATGCGCCGGACATTGGACATGGATGCAATTTTCCGTGCCACCACCGAAGAACTGCGGCAAACGCTTAACTGCGATCGCGTAGCGATTTATCGGTTCAATCCCGACTGGAGTGGGGACTTCGTGGCAGAATCCGTTGCACCAGGGTGGATTTCTCTAATACAGGCGCAACAGGATGACCCCCATCTTACAGATAGCAACAATACCGTTGAAAACGACCGTTGCGTTGTCAAATCAATGGACGTTTCCGAGCATTCGGTATTAGATACCTATTTGCAAGAAACTCAAGGCGGTGCCTACAGTCGAGGTATCAATTACCTCTGTCTCTGTGTTGAAAATATTTATCAAGCTGGCTTTGACGCGTGTTACATCGACCTCTTAGAGCGATTTCAAGCCAAAGCTTACATTACGGTTCCCATTTTCTGCGGCGATAAACTTTGGGGCTTATTGGCCAATTATCAAAACTCAGCACCTCGCCAATGGAAAGAAGCAGAAATCAATGTTGTCGTTCAAATCGGCACTCAGTTGGGAGTAGCCTTGCAGCAGGCCGAATTATTGGCACAAACCCGAAGGCAGTCGCTGGAATTGATGAAAGCCAAAGACACCGCCGATGCCGCTAACCGTGCCAAAAGCCAATTTCTCGCCAAGATGAGCCACGAACTGCGTACCCCGCTCAATGCCATTCTTGGCTTTAGCCAGATGATGACTCGCAGCCCATCTCTTTCCTCAGAACAGCACGAATACCTGGAAATTATCAATCGTAGCGGCGAGTATTTGCTAGAGCTAATTAATGACATTTTGTCAATGGCAAAAATTGAAGCCGGTCAAATCGCACTCACCGAAAACTGCTTCGATTTGCATTGCCTGTTAGCGTCCCTCGAAGAAATGTTTCAGCTCAAGGCCAATGCTAAAGGTTTGGCGTTAAAAGTTGAACGCACGCTAGACGTCCCTCAATACGTGCAAACCGATGAAAATAAACTGCGTCAAGTCCTGATTAATTTGCTCAGTAATGCTATCAAATTTACTAGCCAAGGCAGCGTTACATTGCGAGTCATGGGGAATGGGGAAGAGGACGCAGGGATGCCGGAACGCACAGATGCTCCAGTTGATAGTGAGACACCAAATCCTCGTGAGGCCGGGAATTCTTCCACTCCACTCTCCGCTGCTTCTACGTCAACTCCCAAATACCGTTTAGTATTTCAAGTCGAAGATACCGGTTGTGGCATTGCCCCGAACGAACTTCCCACTATCTTTGACCCCTTTGTGCAAACCAAAACAGGTCGTCAGTCTATGCAAGGAACGGGTTTGGGTTTAGCCATTAGCCAACAATTTGTCCGATTGATGGGAGGAGATATCGCTGTCAGCAGCCAGTTGGGTCATGGAACAACCTTTACCTTTGACATCCAAGCTTGCTCAGTCGCCTCAGTGCAGGAAAAAACTATCTCGACCACCCAACGGGTAATCGGCTTACAACCCAATCAACCGAACTATCGCATCCTAGTTGTAGAAGATGTCAGAGTAAATCGCAGACTGCTAGTCAAACTGCTGGGTGCAGTAGGGTTTGAGGTTCAGGAAGCAGAAAATGGTCAACAAGGAATTGACGTTTGGGAACGTTGGCAACCGCATCTCATCTTCATGGATATGCAAATGCCCGTCATGGATGGCTATGAGGCAACAAAAGAGATCAAGAAGGCACAAGCCAGAAAACTGTTAGCGAAGCGAGGGGAAGTCCAGGATGAAAAGAGTTTAGAGTCAAGCTTCCAACTTCAGAACTGCGAGTATCGAACCGATGACCTCCTTCATCCTTCATCCTTAACCAATCATACTTCCACCGTCATTATTGCCCTCACTGCCAGTGCATTTGAAGAACAGCGATTAGCCATCTTAGAAGCGGGTTGCGACGACTTTTTACGTAAACCGTTTCGGGAAGAACAACTATTTGAAAAAATTGCCCACTATATTGGAGTACGCTACACCTACGAAAGTCAGTGAACCTCGTTAGGAAAATAGCAGAAGGAACTCCCGGAAGCTCCCAAAGGCAGGGGAAGAGGAGTTTTTATTCGTGGTGTTGGCTATTGTGTCATAGGGGACTGGTACTCGATCGCCTTCTAGCGGCAAATTACTTCTTGGCCGAACCTGGCTCAGTAAGCTGACGGTGCTGTTCGGCATTGACCGTATCCGGCAACACCTTGCTAACATTGCCCTGAATCTTTGTTTTGAGCGAGCCTGCGATGATGTGGTCTTTGCCTGCCATCAGTGCCTCGAACCCCTGTTTAGCGACTTGGGCTGGGTCATCTTTCTCATCCGCGCCCGCCTTCGTGTCATCCATACCTGCGCGATGGAAGAAGTTGGTATCGGTTGGGCCTGGCATGAGCGCAGTAACGGTAACGCCCCTATCCTTCAACTCGTTACGCAGCCCTTCCGAGAAGGAGTGTACAAACGCCTTGGATGCGGCATAGACCAACTCAAACGGTCCGGGCATGATGGCGGCAATGGACGACGTGAAGAGAATTCGACCCTTGCCGTGTTCGACCATATCCTTCACAACTCGTTTGGCGAGATGCACGGACGACACGACGTTCAGGTTGATGAGATTCAGCTCGTCCTTCAGGTCAGTCTCGCGGGTGAAGTCGCCGCCGACACCGACACCTGCATTAATTGCGATCGCATCCACTGGTCTGCCAGTCGCCTTAATTTGGTTGTAGAGTGTCTCAACACCGTCATACGTGGCGAGGTCAGCCTGCACCGTCTCAACCTTAGCACCGAGTTCCTCGAAAGCTTGAGCTGCTTCGTTGATACTCTGTCCAGTAGACGTGATGAGGAGATCGAAACCGTTTTGGGCGAACTGTTTGGCGAGTTCATAACCGATGCCATTGGAGGCACCCGTCACGACAGCCAAGGGGCGGGTTAACGAATTGTCCATTTCTCTTATTCTTTAGTGAGACTACTTTTGATAGTGTTTTGAAGCTTTTTTCCTAAAGCCAATCCTAAAGATTGAGAAGTCTCCTCTCCTCTGGCTAATGAAGTGTGATGCCCTATCTAAAGGTCTATCTAAAGGATTACTAAGTGTTAAACCAATGACGCTGCACTTACAAGCGTTGGCACAACTCTTGGATGGCGACGGCTTAATTTTCTTCAAAGGCTATGAAATCCTTGCTCTCCTCGCAATTTTTGATCGAAGGTTACGGTTTCTGTACAGCCTATTTGTCGAGCGATCGCTCCAATTAGATAGTCCGAGAAATCAGCTCGTCCCTGCTTGGTGCGTTGTAAGGCTTGATAAACCACAGAACGGTTTTCAAATTCAAAGCCTGAACTTTGTACCATCATCTCCAAGATGCTCATGATTTCATCTTTGCCAAATTGATAAGGTCGTCCTCTAAGAACCCACACCACCTCACACAAAACAACATTGCTAATAAAACAAGGTTGATTTTCTTGAATCATTTGAGAAGCACGTTCCCATTGGTCAAGATCGTCTCTGGTGAGATAGCGAATTAGGACATTTGTATCAAGTCCAATCACGCGCACCCTCTGCGATCGCTATCTCCATCTCCTCTGTGGTTGCAGCCTTCATACCAGGACGATGCAAAACTCCAGACAAGGCTTCAATGGGGACATTCAACGGAACAATTTTGACATTACCGCTTTCATCAATTACAAATTCGATTTTGCTACCCGTTTCTAGTTTCAGGTAATCTCGAATTTCCTTGGGGATGGTGATTTGTCCCTTAGTTGTGACTGTTGCCATGGACATAGCAAGGTTCCTTACAAAGCTTCCTTACTTAATTGTAAGGTTGAAAGGCAACCTCAAGCTCCACTCTGTTCCTTATGCATTGGCTGTTAGTTAGCTTAGCGCTCTTGTGTCACTCTCGAAAAATGTAGCCCAATTGGGAAAATTCCCGTCAAATCAGGGTCTTAGCGTTGGCGATTGCCCAGAGTGACACAAGAGCATTAGAGGCTTGCGGTTTAACAATGTACCAATCAGTTTTTGGATTTCTTGTTGATGTAGATAGTCTGGCTGGTATTTTTTTTCACGCAAGTTCCTTGCACGGCGATAGCACTTGCGCGAGTAAAGCTAAGCAGAGCGCAGACAGGGTATGAATGTTAAGCAAAAAGTATGTGTTGGGTTTCCTTCGTCAATCCAACCGACAAAATCTACGAGCACCCTCTCCAGGCGATAATTTAGATAAGCGATAACGACCATTGTTGTCAACGAGGCTCAGATGGCAGACGAACTTACTATCTTATTCACCTTCGGGCTTAACAATTCAGAAATAGAGGACAACGAAAGGCTAAAGTTTGCTCAGAAGCTATTGCCTGAGCTGCGTAACCTGGACGAAGTAGAAAGAGCTGACCGAGCAGAAGCCCTGAATCTAGAAGCAGGTAGTAAGGGGTTTGCTACTCTACTTGGAGTGCTGCAAGCAGAGGTAAGCATCCGAAATATCAAAGCTTTTCTCAGCTTTCTGAGTGACCGCTTGGCTGATAAACCAATTAAGTTAAAGATCAAGGTAGGTGATGACGAAGCTGAAATTGAAGTTAAGAGCCGTAAAGAAATAGAAGAGGTTGAGAAAACAGCGTTAAAGTTGATTGCGGCAATGCGTGGAGGAGCAGATGCCTAGAAAAGTGGCGCTACTCATTGGTGTTAGTGAGTATGGTGAGGGGATTCCGCCACTATCAGCCCCTCCTAATGATGTAGAAGCCATGAAACGGGTATTGGAAAACCCGAATATGGGTGGGTTCGATGAGGTGCAAACCCTAATTAACGCCGAATTAGTACCCATACAAAATGCAATTCAAAGGCTGTTTAAAAATGCTAGTAAAGAGGATTTAGTTTTACTATTTTTCTCTGGTCATGGCATTACTGATGACGAAAACAACCTTTTCTTAGCAACTTGCATTACACCTAAGGATAACTTTGAAGCAACGGCAGTATCAGCTAGCTTTATTCAAATGGTATCAAGAAACAGCTATGCCAAGCGCCAGATAATCATTTTGGATTGTTGCTATAGCGGCGCGTTTGCTACAGGGTGGCACACGAAGAGCGTAGGGCTTGACCTCAAAAAAGAACTAGGTGCAGAGGGGCGAGTTGTTTTAACTTCTTCTACTGCTACCCAAACTTCATTTCAGCAAGAAGGGGCAGAACTTTCCCTATATACGCAGTACCTCGTTGAGGGAATCGAAACGGGAGCGGCAGATAGTGATGCTGATGGCAAAATTCATGCTCGTGAATTACATGATTATGCCAAAGCCAAAGTGCAGGAAGTGAAGCCGAAGATGCAACCAGGGATCATTTTAGATAGGGAAGGTTTCAACATCCTTTTGAGTCAAGCTCCAGTCAACGACCCAGAGTTGGAGTTTCGTCAACTCGTGGAGAAATACGCCAATCACGGAGAGATTTCTGAGTATCGTCGTGAAATTTTCAAGCTGGAGCAGAAAAAGCGCGGTATTTCAGACGAAAAAGCTGAGGAAATTATCAATAGCGTTCTAGAGCCTTTCCGCAGACGAATAGCAAACTTGGTTCGCTACGAAGAAGAGTTTCGCAAGCAGATTGCACTTCAATATCCTCTAGAGAAAAGAATTGAGGATGATTTAAGGGATTGGCAAGAGTTTGTTTTAGGGTTGAACGACGAAGATGTAGCCTCGATTCAGCAACGAATTCTCTCGGAGCTGGAGAAACTAAGGCAGGAAGAGGCGGACAGACAAAGACAAAAGGCTCAACTCAAGCAACAGCCAACCCCTCTACTTAAAAACGAAACTGATAACCTCAGCTCTAAGGTGGCGGTAACACATGGAGTTGCACCAACTCAGTCGCCGATAGATTCTGTAATCTCACAAGTGGAAATGGTTCCTGTTGGTCTCCCTTCCGAAACAATTCAGCTCAGTACCAGTAGCACGAATCAGCAAATACCAGAAAGTCCGACACACCCAAGCAACTCAATCTGGAATAATCGGCGTGGAATTGCTGCGATTGGAACTTGTGTCGCTTTAATAGCAGGGTTTAGTTCTTGGGTGATCGTGAATTCTGTCACCCCGACACCCAGCAGCACTAAACCTGTTACTTCGCCCAGCCCTTCAGCAAATTCCCTTAACGTTGGAATATTGAAGGACTATGAAATTCGTATCTACTTTCCTAAAAATAAAGCAGATTTAAATAAACAAGCTAATGATATCAAAAAGCTATTTACTAACCCTGATTTTAAAGGCAGTGTCAAACTTAACCCAGAAGATGCTGCTTTCTTTAAAAGGTATAACTATCCAAATCGTCAACCAGCTGCCAATGAAATTCGTCACACACCCAGCAATAGTGATGCAGCTATCTATTTAGAGGAAATTCTAAAAACAAGATATCCTTCAAAACAGTTTTATGTCCTACCTATTGGTTCTTCTTCTGGAAAATATATATCTATTTTTCTTGGACCATGATTTGAAAGCATGGTTAGAGTTCAGTTCAGACAGCAGATTTGCCTTGCTGCCTAAATTGGTTTTGGTAGCGACTAGCGATCGCTTCCATTGCCACAAATCATTTTCAGAACGCGATCGCGCCTATTATTAAATCATTCAAACACTACATCTTCATAAAGCGCGTCGAGTGTTCCCTCAAAGCCGATACTATCAAGCCGAAATGATGTCTGTTGGGGCGTGTAGAACTGCAAAACCCACAGCCCTTCATCATTGCGTCGGAAGCATTCGACTCGCTGTCGCTTGGTGTTAATCAGGACATACTCGCGCAAGCTCTCTAAGTTCTGGTAATCTGCAAACTTATCCCCCCGATCGAAGGCTTCAGTAGAGTCAGATAAAACTTCGACGATCAGAGTAGGAAAGCGCTTATAGGTGGGAGTTTCCCGATCGCGATCGTCGCAAGTGACTAGGACATCGGGATAGTAAAACCGATTGAGGGCTTCAATTCGCGCTTTCATGTCCGAAATGTAAACGCGACAGCCAGAACCTCGGACATGGCTACGGAGAAGGGTAGCCAGGTTGAGGGCAATGGTGACGTGGGGGTCGCTTGCCCCAGCCATCGCATAGATTTGCCCGTCAATGTATTCGTGTTTGACAGGGCTTTGTGCCTCCATCTGGAGGTATTGTTCGGGCGTGAGGTGAGGCTGTTGAGGAGAAGCAATCATAGTGAGAATTGTATCGACAAACTACTGCGTTAAGTACAGAGCTGCGACAAGGCGATAGCGTTATTAAATCGAATGGCACTGACTTAAGCGTTTGTAGTAAGCGCTTGAGCGCTTCTGGCACTGAAGTGCCGACTACGAACCTATGTTATTTCAATGACATTCGCCTTAACTTGTCACAAATAATAGTACTCCAGGAATTATTGAAGCCTAAATCCTTTAGCCGCTAATTGCTTACGGAGACTCTCAATAATTACGTAATCAAGAGTCTTTTCGCCATTATTAGCACTAGCTTGGTGTTGTTTTTCAATATATTCAGTACGTTTTTGATACAAGTCGCGAATCGTTGCTTGAATGGTCTGTCTTTCGGCTCTCTTGGCTGCTACATACTCCTGCTTTTGAGCTAAGCTCATCCCCCGCATAGCTGGTGGTAAAGCATCATTTGATAATCTCTCTAAGGTAACTATTCCGCGATCGAGAGCATCGATCAAGTCCCAAGACGCATTGTTGTAATATCCCGAAGCTTTTGAGGCACCGCGTGCAAGTAAATTCATTCCGGAGTTACTATCTTCAGTAGCCTGACGTTGTTGTCCAACCTCTCCTTCTACACCGTAGGGAATGTAGGTTTGATTGAGTTTAGCATTCCAAGTGGCAATGTCCTTATCGTAAGGGGACTCAATAAACGCAGCTTTTTCGTCTTGATTAATATTGAAGGAGCTACCTTTTGCTTCATCAGCTCCTGATGCCCAAAGTTGTCGTTCCTGACTTTCCGCTGAACCGCAGTAGATAGTATTTACGAGAGTATCTCCCTTAACCGCGAGAGCGACAGATTCCCGCCAATCGATCGGGCCCTGATCGAAGGGTTCATTACCGGCAACAAAAATAACGTGGAAATCATTCTTATCTTTACTCCAGTTTAATTCTTTCATCGCTGAGCGAATTACCCAACCGACATATTCTTGACCACCTTTAGTTTGGATACTAAATAGCTTTTGGGAAACTAAATCTAACTCAGGAGTAAATCCAGTTAAGAGCCTAACGAAACCTTCAGAAGAGGGTATATTATCATTACCATAATGGTAGAGGGCAACTTCTAATTCTGGTACTTCTCCATCCTTAGTTACTTTAGTTAAAGAGTTAATAATCTGCCAAAGTTGAGTACGAGCTTGGTCAATTAGGCCATCCATACTATTACTCGAATCTAAAAGAATGGCAATCTGAATTTTCGCCTTGGCAAAAGCTTGGGTGGGAAAACACAAAATGCTCAAGGTGAGCGCTGTAGCGAATAAGCTTCGAGTTAGTTTCCGCATGGCTTTTCTAATTTTGTGATGAGATGGTAATTTGGGTTAATTTAAGCTAAATTTCGCTGAAATTGTGGGTATTCACTTCGTCGCGATCGCATCTCTTCCCCAAGCGATCGCACTATCTTTCTCTTGCTGCTTTTAAATTAATATTCTGTCTACTTTGTCAATCCGTCATCCGGTAGGTTTCTAAAATAACATCCAACTCGTATCAGAAAGCGATCGCATTCCCCGACTTGAAATTAAAATTTATGAACAACTAATTATTAGATTGCTAATAATTAGAA
>DATNPC010000362.1:0-10555 GCA_036703375.1 Allocoleopsis sp. | reverse complement strand
AAGAGAAATCTCCATTGATGTCGAACGCACGGGAAAACTCGCCGTTCGCACGCAAGACTACCTCCGGGCGAATATGCGGGTAACTTTTTATGTCTGTATTAATGCCGATGAGCAAGATGTTTTAACCGCTGCTGCCCGACTATCGCGAGGGGGAAAAATCTCCGCTGAAGATATTAAGGAAGCCTTGGAAAAACGTGCGGATGATGCGATTCGGGCGGCGGCTAAGCGCAAGAGTATCGCTGAGATTGATTCGGATAAATTAGGATTTGCGGATGAAGTATTGAACTTGATTCAGCAAGATTTAAAAAAAGTCGGATTAACCCTCAATAATATCGCTATTTCCGAAATAGAAGAGAGCGATACCTACGATACGAATAACTTTTTCGATGCTCAAGGTGTGCGTTTGCGAACGGAGACGATACAACGCTCGATTCAGCAAAAACGAGAAGTTGAACTCAACACGCAAGTCACGATCGAACAGCGAGAACTGGATGCCCAAAAACAATCGCTGCGAATCGCTCAAGAAACCGAAAGTGCAAAGCTTTCCCAACAACTGGAAATTGAAGCCCTAAAAGCTCAACGAGAACGAGAAATTCAATCTGCCAAAGACACGGAAGCTGCCGCCGTCCGGCGAACTAAAATTTTGCAGGATAAGTCGGTCGAAGAAGAGGAAATTCGCAAAAAATTAGCCGTCCAGCAAAGCCAAATTGAAGCGGATATTGCTCTAGAAGAACGCAACAAAGCCTTAAAAGTAGCGCAAGCCTTGCAAAAACAAGAAGCAGAAATCGCCGAAATTACTCGTCAGCAAACGGTAGAGGCTGGAAAGTTACAAGCCCAAGTGCAGATAGCCGAGTCAGAACGACAAGCGAGACTCGCTCAAGAAGATGTGGCGATCGCAGTCGCGAATAAAAAACGTGATAGCTTTGTGGCGGAGGCGGAAAAAGCCAAAGCTGAAGCCTCTGTCACCACGGCAACTGAAATTGAAAAAGCGGAACGCGGAAAACGCCTTTCCTTGATTGTCGCAGAACGCGAAGCCCAAGAACGGAGCATTAGCGATCGCAACGTGGTTGAAATCGATGCGTTCCGGCGCAAACGGCAAGCCGAAATCGCCCAACAAGCGGCAGAACTCGAAGCGGAGGCGATTCGCACGCTAGCTGCGGCCAACCGCGATAAAGCTCTGGCTGAAGCTGAAGGCCAACGAGCGCTGATTGAAACTGAAAATGCGTTAAGCGACTCGAAGCTGAGCGCCAAAATTATTACAACTATCTGGCCGGAACTGGCGGATAAACTGCCAGAAATTGTTAAAGCTTTGGCTCCCCAACCGGGGGTTTTAGGCGATACTCGGATTTACGCTTTTCCAGGTGCCAATAACAGTAATGGAAACGGTGCTAATGGGGCTGGTGACATCAATAAATTACTGCTTTCCACCAGTGGTTTAGCGCTGATTAATACTCTCTTGGAAGACGGTAAGCTGGGGTCATTAATCGGTCAAGTCAGCCAACTCGTGCGTAGTGATGGCCAGGTATCAACCGACACTGCAAGCCGTAACGATGAGACAAAAATGACGGAATCGACTGCTATTATGCGATCGCTCCCGACCGAATCCCAAAACCCGTAGTCCCGCCATCCAACTCTTCCCGCAAGCATTGGTAAATGAACGGTAGGGGCAATTCCTCTGTAGTTGCACCTACCATTCTTGAACCAAACAGGATTGACCCTCGTCCGATCGCCTCTGCAATTTGATACCCTAGCTGAAATAGTATTGAGAACGGGTGGACGCGTGGATATTCAAATTGGGCGGGGTAAGACAGCTCGCCGAGCTTACGGAATCGATGAAATTGCCCTATGTCCGGGGACGAGAACCTTAGACCCCAGTTTAGCCGACACTCGCTGGCAAATCGGGGGCATCGAGCGAGAAATTCCCATCATTGCTAGTGCGATGGATGGAGTCGTCGATGTCCGCATGGCAGTTCTGCTGTCTCAGTTAGGAGCTATGGGTGTCCTCAACTTAGAGGGCATTCAAACTCGATATGCTGACCCAACTCCAATCTTGGAGCGTATTGCCTCTGTGGGGAAGTCAGAGTTTGTCACCCTGATGCAGGAACTGTATGCCGAACCGATTAAGCCAGAACTGATTGCTCGACGCATTCAGGAAATTAAGGAGCAAGGCGGAATTGCGGCAGTTAGCGCTACACCAGCAGGTGCGACAAAATACGGCGAGACTGTAGCTAAAGCAGGTGCCGATCTATTCTTCGTGCAAGCGACGGTAGTGTCCACCGCTCACCTCTCCCCAGAGTCTGTCACGCCTCTAGAGTTGGCTCAGTTCTGCCAAGATATGCCAATTCCTGTGGTTTTGGGCAATTGCGTGACTTACGACGTTGCCTTGAACTTGATGAAGGCGGGAGCGGCAGCTGTTCTTGTGGGAATTGGTCCCGGTGCGGCTTGTACCTCTCGCGGTGTCTTGGGTGTCGGCGTTCCTCAGGCAACTGCCGTTGCTGATTGTGCAGCCGCCCGCGATGACTACTATCAGGAAACCGGAAACTATGTCCCCGTAATTGCCGATGGAGGCTTAATTACAGGCGGAGACATCTGCAAGTGTATTGCTTGTGGTGCCGATGGCGTGATGATTGGTTCTCCGTTTGCCAGAGCCAAAGAAGCACCCGGACGAGGATTCCACTGGGGGATGGCAACACCCAGTCCAGTTCTTCCTCGCGGCACGCGCATTCAAGTCGGTAGTACTGGCACCTTGGAGCAAATTCTCAAAGGGCCGGCACAACTTGATGATGGCACCCACAATCTTTTGGGCGCATTAAAAACGAGTATGGGGACGCTGGGTGCTAAAAATATTAAAGAAATGCAGCAGGTCGAAGTGGTAATTGCTCCCTCTTTGTTAACGGAAGGAAAAGTTTACCAAAAAGCCCAGCAGTTGGGGATGGGTAAGTAATAGCTGTTGGCGAATCGTAGTAGCGATCGCTAGCAACTATCACAGACGAGATAGGAACGTTTACTACTCTTCTGCCAAAGGTTAAAAATTTCCGGACTCTCTTAAGGGGTACCCGAAAAACTAAAGCTGTCGCTTACAATAGAGATAGCGGAGACGCATGTTTCCGTTCACTCCTCACACCACACTCCGCCCGGACTGCGTTCGGGCGGTTCCTTTTTATCAGTCGGTACTGTAGAACTTGTGTAATTTATCTATGAAACCAGCAAAATTTATGTCTAAATGTATACTTTTTGAGGTGTAGAACCCGCGTTTTCGCTATGGTAGAATTTCCTAGTTAATATACAATACAGTACACGCAAGGGTTTCCAGGCATGTCAGCAGCCGTACAAGTAACAGACGCCAGTTTTAAGCAAGACGTACTTGAAAGTGAAGTTCCCGTTTTAGTAGATTTTTGGGCTCCTTGGTGCGGCCCTTGTCGAATGGTTGCGCCTGTCGTGGATGAAATTGCCCAACAGTACGAAGGGCAAGTCAAGGTGGTTAAGCTTAACACCGATGAGAACCCCAATGTAGCAAGCCAGTACGGTATCCGCAGCATCCCAACTTTAATGATTTTCAAGGGAGGTCAGCGGGTTGATATGGTAGTAGGCGCAGTTCCCAAAACGACTTTGGCGAATACCTTAGAAAAATACCTCTAATCCACTGACTGTGTTGGAGCGTTAGTATAACAGATTAAACCGGTGTATACCTCACCTGAGATAAAAACTTCTGTTGACCGATCGCTAATTCGACGGTTTCACTAGTCTCGATCGGTGTTGCTTTAACTTGTTCGCTGAGAAGTACCCCGTTATAAACACCGTTAACCCATCGAACCGAAGGTGATTACCGCGTAGTGTTTTAACGCTGAGATAGAAGACTCCTTGGAAATAGGTACGGAGTCAACCCATAGATGCGGTTGGTAGTCGGTCAACAGTCCTTATAGTATCTGCAAGCGCCTTGAGCCACTAGGCTAAGGCGCTTTTTAGTTGTAGTTGTACTTTGCTAAGTCAGTAACTGTACGACTATGAGGGAGGATACAAGGTATCAGAAGATACATACTGCTGCCATCTTGATGGGAATCTCGGTAGAATAGAGAGCCGTCAGTTAATGAAGCTATGAGCCTATCTTCCTCTGACTATGCCCTCGATTCACTTCAATCTGATTTAGTCGCACTGATTGAAAAATTGCCGACTCTAGAACATGGCAAATGGATTCAGCGGGCGCTAGCGGCGATTGTCCGACTAGCCGGAGAGGAGATCGAGCGTTTGGATTGGAAAATTTTAACGGCTTGCCTACAGGATATGGAGCCAGCCTTTCAAATCTTCTATCCGTATCGGCACGTTCGCAAAGTCACTATTTTCGGTTCAGCACGGATTACTCCCGATACTCCTGAATACAAGCTAGCCGCTGAGTTTGCCCACTATTTAAGCCAGCAAGGATTTATGGTGATCACAGGTGCTGGAGGTGGCATTATGGAGGCCGGCAATAAAGGTGCAGGCCCCGAAAATTCGTTTGGTCTCAATATTCGGCTACCTTTCGAGCAGGGAGCAAATCCCTTCATTGAAGGCGATCCGAAGCTGATTGATTTTAAGTATTTCTTTACGCGCAAGCTCTTTTTCCTGAAAGAAAGCGATGCGATCGCTCTTTTTCCTGGTGGTTTCGGGACTCAGGATGAAGCATTTGAGTGCCTCACCCTGTGCCAAACGGGGCGATCGGGTCCGATCCCTGTGGTGTTAGTCGATAAACCGGGTGGTACGTACTGGCAAGAATGGGATGCTTATATTCACAAGCATCTGATCGAACGCGGATTAATTAGTCCAGAAGATTCCAGTCTTTATACAGTTACAGATAATTTAGACGTTGCTTACGAAGCGATCGATAGCTTTTACCGACTCTATCACTCCAGCCGCTACGTTGGCGATCGCTTTGTGATTCGCCTCAAATCTGAGTTGTCCGATGCCCTAGTCAATCAGCTCAATACAGATTTCAGCGATATTTTGGTCAAGGGACGGATTGAGAAAAGCTCACGGCTGCCAGAAGAAACACCTGATGAAACCGCCGATTTACCTCGCCTAGTGTTCTACTTCAACCAGCGAGATTTCGGTCGTCTCTACCAGCTACTGGCCACGATTAGCCGAATGGGTGCTTCCTATCCCGAGGCAACTCATCCAGAACTCAAGTAGAAGAGAACTGAAGGGTTCAAATTTCCCTAACACAACACAACCAACCATACACCCTGCATCAGGGCGCACAGCTGTGCGCCCCTACGTAAGAAGAATGGCACTGACTTAAGGCGAAAATTGCAGGTATTAGAAAAAACCCGGACTTGGGGGTTTCCCCCAAACCCCCATTGGGGGACAAGCGTCTCCCCCAAACCCCCCGCGCAAGGTTGATTCATTGTTAAGTCAGTGACATTCTCCTTAAGAAAGCGATCGCTTTTAAGTCAGTGCCATTCCCTAACACGATCGCACCAGCTGTATCCTCAACCTTGTGGCATACTCTAACTTCCGTCCTTAGTCTGACGGGTGTTACTCGCTATAACTGTTAACTTTAATAAAAGCTTAATGCTCGTAATACTTCAGAAGAAGGACACAAATTCATGACTAGTAACCAACAGTCTAGAAGCTGGTACGAGAAAAAACGGTTCATTATCCCGGCGTTTGTGGCGTTTCTACCGTTGGGACTTCTCATGGCAACGGCCAGCAACTGGATAATCACGTACTTCCATGATTCAGAACCCACATTCGAGTAAGCCAGAATTAAAACGCAGCGTTCTTTAGCGCTCGATTCATAGGCCTCTCCAAGTTGCGCTAAAAGAATTTGCTGTAGTGGTTGATAGTAAGGTTTGAGCCTGAGTTTTTAGATAGATGAAGCGACACTTCTGAGTCGTTAACCAAGCGACAATCGAGTTTGTGACTGATGAATTGCTCAGCGCTCTAGACCTTTCCTGGAGGTGAGGAGCGAGAGGGCTCTTGTTAACCACGGATATTGACAGCGTTTAGGGCTAATCTAACGGCAACAGAATTTTAAACTCTGTACCTCTCTCCGGTACAGAACTCATCATTAATTCTCCACCATGTTTTTTAGTGATGATTTGATGGCTAATGGCTAACCCTAAACCAGTTCCCTTCCCTATCGGTTTGGTTGTGAAGAACGTTTCAAAGATGTGTTCTTGAATTTCTGGTGGTATCCCAAGCCCATTATCTGTAATGCACACTGATATGCGATCGCTATCTGTTTGTTCCAATAAGTCAGTGCTGATGACAATCTGAGGTTGCCAGCTTTTCGAGGCAGTAGCTGACTCGCCCAGTTTATCGACCAGAGTATCAATTGCATTACTTATTATGTTCATGAATACCTGATTCAACTGACCGGAGTAACAATTCACTAGCGGCAGTTCGCCATAATTTTTAATGACTTGAATACCAGCTTTGTGGAGTCGATTATTTAAAATAATTAGCGTATTTTCAATACATTCATGGATATCGGCTAGCTGACGCTTTGATTCATTCAAATGGGAAAAATACTGCAAACCTCCAACAATTTTTGTTAAGCGATCGGCTCCCGTTTGCATACTTTGAAGGATTTTAGGTAAGTCCCCGATGATAAAATCTAAATCGCACTCTTGTTTGAGCTGAACTAAACTATCGGATATATCAGATACTTCTAATTCATAAGCAGACAAAATTTGAATTAACTTCTGACAATAGCTCGTTAAAAAGTCAAAATTACAGGTGATGCAACCCACTGGATTTTTAATCTCATGGGCAATACTCGCAATCATTTGTCCCAGACTTGCCATCTTTTCGGTTTGAACCATCTGGGCGTGAGTTTGTTCATCTAGCAGCTGAGTTGTCAGGGCATGAATGTGCGATTGAGCAACTAGTAACTGATGGACGTCTAGTATGCGGTAAACTCCTGCCTCTAGCTCCACCACAATAGGTTCATAGAGCATCTGCGCTGGACGCTCCAAAGAACGACGAGCGGCTTCAACAATTGGCATCTCACCTTGGAGCTTTAAAATGTCAGCACTCACAAAGCGGTATAACGAATAGAGAGGTCGCTTCAAAAACAGTTCTAGTCCATAAGGGCGACTCATCTGTTCTAAAAAGTGCCGTCGGGAAATCATCCCCCCAAATTCACCCTGTTCGATTAAAATCACTCCTGGTAAGAGTGGATTGGTTTGGAAGGTTTGAGCGACTTCCTTAGCTGGATGACAGGTTTCAATTTGAAAATCGTAGAGGAACAACTCTTTAATTGTTGACTCTCGACTCAAATTCTGCATCTGCTCTGGAGGAGAGACTGATGGCTTTGCAGACGACTCTTTTAGGGCCAACATAATAAAGAAGTGATAGACATCATCTATGTAACAATGAACTAACTCTAACGTTCAATTTAGCATTCAAGCTTAATGTTTCAAGATTTAAAACTACTAAAACATTTTGAAAAGCTTGGCGTTATAAAAGTCAACTAGATTAAATTTTGGTTAACTGCTGGTTAAGTGCAGTTAGATTTTTTATGGCATATTAGTTGACAATTATAGTATTGAGTTGGGAAAAGAAATTAAGCCAGTCTCTACGGTTTAAATTGTAACTGAGTCAAAAGCAATTTTAGGCTGATGTCATTAGAATTTCGTGATTTTGTCCGTTCTCCAGCAGAATCTGTCTTTGTCAAGAGGATTACTAGGACTACCTTGGCTTCAGGCGCAAATGAGTAGCAAAATTCCACTAGTTCCGATGCACTAAGCTACTCACGATCTTTAGAAGTGGAATTTTCAACACCTAGAGTTTTAGGCGATCGCTTAACATTAAACGCCACTACACTATCGCTCACGGTCAAGAAATGAAAATTCCTCTTCGCGTCCGCATGCCACCGTGTCTCTTATTAATTTAGGCTTGTCAGTCGCACAGCAACCAGCAGCCTCCTGCACCGAAACCCACTCAGTCTTTGCTAAAATGCCATGCCACAGATCTGCCTAGCACCATTTGGCAGTACTCAGTGATTGTAGCAACCTGAGTTAGGAAAAGATTAACCTGAAACGTCTCGATTGGTCTTCAAGAGTTGACTCCAGACGTGAGATGGGGCAAGAAGTAATTTTTCATTGCACCACCGACTTCTGAAAGAGACACTCATAAAGCCAGTCTTCAATTGCTACTATAGCAATTCTCCTGGAAGTAACGGGGAACAGGAAACTGGCAACAGGGAATCATCTAGGTATATGATGTGAGCTTTTATCCACAGCATGAGCCTTCCACCCTGAGATGGAGGCTGGGAAACCCGCTGTTGACTGTATTACCCATTCCCCATGCCCTCTTCCCACCAGTATCCCGCTTAAACGTGGTAGCTGTTGAATAAATAGTATGACCATTCTTTTTCGATAGAATGACCCTGGCTGCACCATTACTGGGAAAAATTATTTTGACAAGCGAAACGCATGAATCAGCTCAATAACGCCTTCACTCTGTTCTTAAGCTTGCTAGTCGAGGCAATCCCTTTCTTGCTGCTAGGGGTTTTGCTTTCTGGCTTGCTGCTATTGTTTGTAGACGAGCGCAAGCTGATTGCCGTGCTGCCTCGTAACCCATTGCTGGGGGCGATTGTTGGTAGCTGTATTGGTTTTTTATTCCCAGTATGTGAGTGTGGCAATGTTCCAGTGGCGAGGCGCTTGCTCACCCAGGGAGTACCCACCCCAGTTGCGATCGGATTTTTGCTAGCAGCCCCAACCATTAATCCCATCGTCATTTGGTCAACTTGGGTAGCATTTCGCGACCAGCCGGAAATTGTGGTATTGCGGGTATTGTTTTCTCTAGGAATCGCTGTTTTCATCGCCTGTGTTTTCAGCGTTCAAAAAGATTTGCGCCCTCTACTTCAACCCGCCGTAACGCGCTCTATTATGCGTGCAAAGAGTGATGGTAAAGGTAAGCCATTTTCTGACCAAAACGAGGACGTATCACCTCTATTGCAATCGGGTTCCTTTTTACTCGGTCAAGAAAACGGTCCGCTGCGGATGGATGCGACTGTCCTCCAGGAAACTTTAGCAGCTACTAACGCCACTAAACCATTGCGCGAACGCATACGCTTGCTTGTAGAAAATACAATTCAGGAATTGCGCGAGTTAGGCGGCGTTTTGGTTTTGGGCAGTGCAATTGCAGCAGTGATTCAAGTTTCCATCCCTCGTGAAGTCATCCTCAGTCTGGGTCAAGGGCCAGTCAGCTCGATTGTGGCAATGATGATATTGGGTGGTATCGTGTCTATCTGTTCGACGGTAGACTCTTTCTTTGCCCTCGCCTTTGCGTCAACGTTTACTGGTGGCTCTTTATTAGCCTTTCTCGTATTCGGTCCGATGATTGACCTCAAAGCGATCGGGTTAATGTTATCGGTCTTTAAAACGCGATCGATTGTTTATATCTTTATCCTAGTCACGCAGTTAACATTTTTGTTGACCTTGTTCATCAACCTGCAAATTAGCTGAGTGCTAGCAACTGCTCAAAAATTATATCGTCGTAGCTTTTGGTTCATCCAACATAATTTATGAGTTCTGCTCAAAACTTAGGTCGCTCTCGCAGACAACGCCCAAATCTTCAAAACTTTTTCTTCGCTTTTTTGGATATCGTCGCACTCGGAGCTTGGGGCGTTTTATTAATCAAGTACTGGGTCAGCAATCAGTTAAGCTTACTGATTCACCCTAATTACTTCGGACTCGTTGTCGTTACTGGTTTTGCTCTCTTGATGCTGGCGGCTATCAAGCTGTTTCAACTGTTCTTTCAGGTGCGTCAACGGGCATCGAGAAATCTTTCTACAATACCTGTAGCTCAACACGTCAGCTTGCTTCCTCCTGGGTGGAGTAGTGCATTACTAATCGCTACAGCTATTTTAGGGTTGTCCGTGCAGCCGAAGGTATTTAACAGCCAGACGGCTATTCAGCGAGGCGTTACCGAATCAACGATTTTGACACGGGCGCAACCCCAGTCTTTCCGTAGTGCCAGCAAGCCCGAAGATCGATCGCTAATTGATTGGGTACGGACGCTCAATGTTTATCCCGAACCCGACGCCTACACAGGTCAAGCAGTCAAAGTCAAAGGCTTTGTGGTTCATTCCCCAGATTTATCATCTCAATATTTATTAATCTCTCGCTTTGTGATTACTTGCTGTGCAGCTGATGCCTATCCCGTGGGACTACCCGTAAAACTGGATAAACTGAACAAAAATCGTGATGTCTATCCCGTGGATAGTTGGTTTGAAGTGAAAGGTCAAATGATTACCGAATCCCTCAATGGCAAGCGTCAGTTAGTCATTGAGGCAAGTTCGCTGGAAAAAATTCCTGAACCAGTAAATCCTTACTACTACTAATGCGAGGAGGCAGGAGGCAGAAGGCAGGAGGCAGGAGGCAGAAGGCAGGAGGCAGGAGGCAGAAGGCAGAAGGCAGAAGGAATATTGCTTGTACAGCAGGCTTTTTAACCTTCTTTAACAGGATAGTTGTTCCCTCCACTCACTGTTCACTGCTCACTGGCCACTGCCCACTGCCCACTGCCCACTGTTCACTGCTCACTGGCCACTGCCCACTGCCCACTGCCCACT